>NZ_JBCOSQ010000043.1:0-43832 GCF_040920905.1 Butyricimonas sp. RTP31003st1_G1_RTP31003_210430
AGAACGGGCAAAGGGTGATTCGTTGGAAACGGGATCCGAGGATTGCCGAAGCTATGGTGGACGAGAGGGTTGTAGTTGAGGGGGTAACGGATAGCGGGAAAGTGGTAACGTTTACTCCGCATGAGGCGATACAATACGGGTTCTGTGACGGAATTGCGGAGAGCGTGGTGGAAGTGTTACAGAAAGAGGGAATTACGAATTATGAGTTGCACGAGTATAAACCGACGACGATGGATCGGTTTATAGGGTTTCTGATTAGCCCGATCGTGCAAGGGATTTTGATCATGATTATTATCGGGGGAATTTATTTCGAGTTACAGACTCCGGGAGTTGGTTTTCCCTTGGTGGCAGCGATAACAGCGTGTTTGTTGTATTTTGCCCCGTTGTATTTGGAAGGGATGGCAAATTATGTGGAGATAATCCTGTTTGTGGTGGGGATTATCCTGTTGCTGCTGGAGATATTCGTGATACCGGGTTTCGGTGTCACCGGGGTACTGGGAATTGTTTGCGTGGTGGCGTCGCTGGTATTGGCGGGGATTGATGATTTCACGTTTGATTTCTTGCCGGATTTTACAAGTGCTATTATTCGCTCGTTGTTTTTCGTGGTGAGTTGTTCGTTACTCTCACTATTCGGGAGTATTTGGTTGAGCCGAAAATTGTTTGGTTCCCGGCGATTGAATTTTGCTCTTCATGCAGAACAGAAAGTGGAGGATGGTTTCGTGGGCGTGGATATGGCGGCAAAGGAGGAGATCGGTAAGGTGGGGACTACGTTCACAGATTTACGTCCGGCAGGGAAGGTAATGATCGGAAACGAGGTGTATGACGCCGTGTCAGACACGGGTGCTTTTATTGAGAGAGGAAAAGTGGTACGGGTGGTTAAATACCAGGCCGGGCAGGTTTACGTGGTTATAAATTAAGAGAATATATATAAAAAGAGGTGTAAAATTGGAACGATATGGGAAATCGAACAATAGGTATGATAGGTGTGTTGTCGTGCTTACTGGGAGTGAACACGGTTTCATATGCCGGAGAGGCAGGAAATGATGTAAGTAAAAATCATGCAAGATGTATGGTCATGCAGGATGATGAGCGAGTACAAAACTGGATGAAACAAGCGGGGAAGCATTACGACGAGGAGAATTACGGGGAGGCGATGAAATACTATCGTTTGGCAGCAGATGCTGGGAATACGGAAGCTCAGAATATGGTCGGATTGCTATATGATTTAGGATTAGGTGTGCCGGAGAATAATGCGGAAGCGGTGAAATGGTATCGGAAGGCTGCTTTGAATGGTGATTTTTATGCGCAGAATAATTTGGGGTTAATGTACAAGGATGGCGAGGGGATTACTCAAAATTATGCGGAGGCTGCAAAGTGGTTTCGTAAGGCGGCGGATCAGAATTTTGATGAAGCATATTGTAACCTAGGTCTTCTTTATGAAGAGGGAAAAGGGGTTGTCAAGGATGTGATTGAGGCTGTGAGATGTTATCGGAAATCGGCAGAGCTTGGGAATGCAAGAGGGCAGTGCTGTTTGGGATATATGTACCAGTGTGGAGCGGGTGTTGAAGAGGATGTAGCCGAAGCCGTTAAGTGGTATCGTAAAGCAGCTGATCAAGAATATAACAGGGGCTTGTTTAATCTTGGTGTGATGTACGAAACCGGAGTTGGGGTTGGTAAAGATAAAGATATGGCTAAGGCATTATACGAGAAAGCTGCGGAGTTAGGGTACGAGCAAGCTACTGAAAGACTGAAGTTGTTATCAGGTGAAAGGGCAACTCTTTCAGAAGCGGCACTCAAGGAGTATTCCAGTCGGGCGGCCAAGTATTATAACGAGCAAAATTACACGGAGGCTCTAAAAAATTATTTAGTAGTGGCTGACTATGATGATGCCTATGCCCAATACATGGTCGGATGGTTGTATAAAAATGGCAAGGGGACAACGCTGAATTACAGAGAGGCGTCTAAATGGCTTTTGAAGGCAGCTAATCAAGGGAATATTTCCGCTATGAATGAGTTGGCTATCCTGTACGAGAATGGGAACGGGGTAGGTCAGAATTTAACGGAGGCGGTAAGGTGGTATCGGAATGCCGCAAATAAGGGAAACAAATATGCTCAATATAATTTGGGACGGATGTATCAGTATGCGAAAGGTGTTTCGAAAGACCTGTCTATGGCCAAAGTATGGTACGAAAAATCGGCTAACCAAGGATTTGATTCTGCCCAGAATAGTCTTGGAAACCTGTATTATAACGGGGAGGTGATTTCACAAGATTATGGTAAGGCAATGGAATGGTATCGTAAGGCTGCCGCACAAGGTAACATGTATGGGGAGTTTAACGTGGGATTACTGTATGAATATGGTTACGGTGTGACAAAGAATATTGAGGAGGCCGTGAAATGGTATCACAAGGCTGCCAATCGAGGTATGGATCGGGCGAAGACCAAATTGCAGGAGTTAGGACGCTGATCGATTATTTGATCTTTTTCAACAGACGATTGTATTCGTGTAAAAAGTTCGGGGTGAAAATGTTGGCGGCTGCATTTTGTTCGATCTCTTTGCGTGACCAGAAACGCCCCTCGTCTACTTCGTCGTTATTGATGTGAATGGCGTCATGAGAGGTACAAAGAAAAGGGAATACGAGTTCTCGTTCGCGGGAACTCTCCCACACGTAGGAACCGAGAAAACGGGCCTTGAATTTCGTGATACCCAATTCTTCGAAAGTTTCCCGTTTTAAGGCATCTTCTATTTTCTCTCCCAGTGCGACGTGTCCGCCCACGGCAGTATCCCACATTCCGGGAAGAAAGTTCTTTTTCATGCTGCGTTTTTGCAGGTAAATGTCCCCTTGTTCGTTGATAAGGTGGAGATGCACGACGGGATGCAGGAGCATGGAGCCGGAATGACAACTTCTACGGGTAGCTTTGCCGACGACTTCGCCTTTCTCGTTCACGATAGGTAACCATTCGTCCTGACTGGCTGCTTTGGCAAGTAGTCTGTTCTTAACAAATAACGTGAGGAAGAACAGGACAATCAGAATATACAATAGAGGTCCTTCTATGAATTGATGTATTTCTTCGTCAAAGATAAAGGCAGAAGTGAAAGCTAGGACTGTATGCAATACGAGCAGGTAAAATAGCAGGCGTAGCATCCGGTGCATGGCTTGTTGCTGTTCCGGGGTGATTTGTAATGTCTTACGGTATGATTCGGGCAATGTCTGAGTCATGTCCGCTTTCGAAAATGCAAATATCCCGATTAGCACACACATGGCAGCCTCTACGATGGTCTGTTGTATCCTTTCAAAAGAAGTTCCTTCGAGCAACACGCTGACTGCCGCAAGGGCAATGAAGAACAGGGTGTTGAAGAGTGTCATCTTGTTGATACGTTTCTCCCTGATCCATGAATAGAAAAACTCTCCGGCTCCTAACACGATTACGGCTATCAAACCGATTTTCGGACCAAAAAACTCTTCGGCAATGAAGTATAGAAGAATAAGGATAAAGGAGGGGAGAAGGGACTTCATACAATTGAAATTGAGAATTGAAAATGGAAAATTAAAAGGCAGGCTACAAGTTATCATTCCACTTGTAGCCTGTAAACTTGTAACTATCTGATTTCAGCGTTGAACAGGTGTTTGTAGGTACCCATCAACTTGTTCATAATTTTGTCGATCTGTTTGTCCGTGAGGGTCTTCTCTTCATCGAGAAGGGTGAAACTGACGGCGTAGGACTTCTTGTCTGCACCGAGTTTTTCTCCCTCGTACACGTCGAATAACGTGACGGATTTCAGTAATGATTTTTCTGTACGGAACGCCGTTTCTTTGATTTCCTTGAAAGTGACTTTCTTATCAAGCAACAAGGCTAAATCCCGTTTCACAGAAGGAAATTTCGGTAGAGGGGTGTAGGTTACCTTGAGGTTTTTGATGGCTTTCAGAATGTTTTCCCACGAGAATTCAGCGTAGTAGACTTCTTGATTAACATCTGCTTTTTTCAGCGGGGCTTTACTCAAGATACCCATGGATACGATATGTTTATCCCCGGCTTTGTACGTTAATCCTTCCCGGAAGATGTCCTTGTCAGTGGCATCAATTTTCAAGTTATCGGGGTGAAGTCCTAGACGGGTTAATATCATTTCGCAATATGCTTTCAAATAGAAGAAGTCAGTTTTCGTCTCTTTGACATTCCAGGTGGTCATGTTTTTATTCCCTGTGATGAAGAGAGAAAGCAAGTTGTCTTCTTTGTATTGTTTTTGCGGGTTGTCAATACCTTCTTTTTTGTTGAAGGTGTAGCCTTTACCGAATTCGAATAATTTCAAGTTGTTGTTTTTCCGGTTGATGTTGTAAGCAATATTTTCTAGTCCGCCGAAGAGCAAGGATTGACGCATAGCTCCTAAGTCTGCACTAAGCGGGTTGAATAACATTACCGTCTGCGTGGGATCGAAACACTTGAAGTCCTCGTAATAGCTAGCTTTCGTCAATGAATTGTTCATTACTTCACAGAATCCGTTTGCTGCTAATAGGTCTGAGATGATATTTTTCAACTGGAAGTCATCCGGCTTTTCGGAATAGCTTAGCGTGGATCTTACGCTGGCAGGTACTTCCACGTTGTTGAAACCGTAGATGCGAAGAATATCCTCGATTACGTCAGCTTCTCTTTGCACGTCAACACGGTAGGGGGGTATATTCAATAAAAGACCCTCTTCGCACTCTTCCATGATTTTCATTTCAAGAGAACGGAGGATGTTTTTGATTACCTCATGGTCAATTTTTTTACCGATCAATCGATCTACGTGAGCATATTTTATGGACACTTCGAAATCCTTCACGGGTTCCGGGTAGATGTCGATGGGAGCGCAAGTAATCTTACCTCCGGCAACTTCCTTAATCATCATGGCGGCTAATTTCAGCGCATAGATCACGATGTTCGGGTCTGTTCCCCGTTCATAACGGAAAGAGGCATCCGTGTTCAAACCATGACGGCGAGCTGTTTTGCGGACGAATACCGGGTCGAAACAAGCACTTTCCAAGAACACGTTTGTCGTTGTGTCTGAGATACCACTTTCCTGCCCACCAAATACTCCGGCAATACACATGGGGGCCTCGGTGTTACAGATCATCAGGTCATCCTCGTGTAATTCTCTTTCTACTCCGTCTAAAGTGGTGAATTTAGTTCCTTTGGCAACACTCTTCACGATAACTTCGTTTCCTTTTACTTTGTCTTTATCGAAAGAGTGTAAAGGTTGTCCCAAGCCGAAAAGAATGTAGTTGGTCACGTCCACGATGTTATTGATCGGGTGTAATCCGATAGCTTTCATCCGGTTTTGTAACCATTCAGGAGACGGTTTAACGGTTACTCCTTCGATACATATTCCGGCGTACCGACGGCAAGCCTCGGGACGTTCTACTCGTACGGTGATTTTAGCATCCGTACTGTCCGGATGGAATGTTTCCACGGAGGGAAGAGTATAGTGAATATCTTGTGTCTGTTGTAAATAAGCGGCTAAATCACGAGCTACACCAAGGTGTGAGGCTCCGTCAATCCGGTTCGGGGTAATATCGACTTCGATAACCGTGTCCCGGTAAACGTTGAAATAGTCTGCGGCCGGTATTCCAACCGGGGTATTTTCGGGTAATACCATGATTCCGGCATGATCGGTTCCGACACCGATTTCGTCTTCGGCGCAGATCATACCATTAGAGGCTACACCCCGTATTTTTGATTTCTTGATCACGAACTCTTCATCACCTTTGTAAAGGGTTGTTCCTACGGTGGCAACGACTACTTTCTGTCCGGCAGCCACGTTAGGAGCCCCGCAGACGATTTGTTCCGGTTCACCCGTTCCCAAATCAACAGTCGTCACGTGTAAATGGTCCGAATCGGGATGTGCCTCGCAAGTTAACACATGACCGATGACCAATCCTTTTAATCCCCCTTTTATTGCCTCAAATTCTTCGTACCCGCCAACTTCCAGTCCGATACTTGTCAGAATTTTGCAAATCTCTTCAGTGCTTTGGTCGATCTTTAGATAGTCTTTCAACCAGTTCAGTGATACGTTCATATTTTAATTTTAGATTTTAGATTGTAAATTTTAGATTCTATTTATTGAGTGATTTATTGATTCTTGATTCTGTGATTTTTCCCCATAGGTTAATCACCTAGTCTTTAAATCGTCAATCACCGAATCCTTTTAACTAAGGTCTAACATACGTTGAATGGGTAACCAAGCTTTCTCTCTCAAGTCTTCCGGGAGCCGTACCTCGTATTGCTCTTTTTCAAGAGCTTCGAGTACTTTTTCTAAAGTTACCTTCTTCATCTGTCCGCATATCGTTTTCGGGTGAATGGGGATGAACTCTTTGGTCGGGTTGTCCGCTTGGAGTTTATGGATGGTTTCCAATTCCGTGGCAATGATAAATCGTTGTTTCGGGGATTCCTTGGCATGTTTGATAATCCCTGCCGTGGAATACATGAAGGCACGGGGATGATTTAATACCCGGTCGTCGTGCGAACAACTGGATTCGGGATGAATCAGCACGTCAGCATCGGGATATTCTTCCAATTTATCCAGTACCATCTGGGTGTCAATTTTGTCATGTACGCAACAGTCTCCATTCCAAATTTCCATTTCCCTTCCGGTAACTTTTTGTATATAAGCACCCAAATTCTTGTCGGGAACGAAAAGAATTTTTTTGTCTTTCGGCAGGCTTTGCACTATTTTCAAGGCATTGGAAGATGTGCAGCAATAGTCCGTGTAAGCCTTGACTTCAGCCGTGGTGTTCACGTAGCTGACAATGAGACCATCCGGGTTTGCTTTTTTCCATTCTCTCAAGTCATACCCGGTTACTCCCTCGGCTAAAGAGCAACCGGCTCCTTCTGCGGGGATCAGCACTTTCTTATTGGGGGAGATGATGGATGCTGTTTCTGCCATGAAATGCACACCGCAAAAAACGATAATATCGGCTTCTGTGGTTCCGGCCATCTGGGAAAGTCCTAGAGAGTCACCCAAATAGTCAGCGATGTCTTGTACTTCAGGACGAGTATAGTAGTGCGCCAAAATGATGGCGTTTTTCTCTTTCTTGAGTTGTTTTATCCTGTCGATAATCTCTGTCTGCGTCATAACCTTGTTTTTTGAGACTTCAAAGATATAATAATTTTAGATTTAATGATTTTAGATTGAAACTTACGAAAGTAAGTTTTATAATCCTCAATTTTTATCTTTTAGTTTTAATCTTTTAGTTCATCTTAATGTTCATGCTAATA
Source organism: Butyricimonas sp. RTP31003st1_G1_RTP31003_210430 (assembly GCF_040920905.1). Taxonomy (NCBI): domain Bacteria; kingdom Pseudomonadati; phylum Bacteroidota; class Bacteroidia; order Bacteroidales; family Odoribacteraceae; genus Butyricimonas; species Butyricimonas sp. RTP31003st1_G1_RTP31003_210430. The sequence continues at coordinate 7,252 of NZ_JBCOSQ010000043.1, forward strand.
TCCAAAGCTGTAACCGAGTGGGTGAGGGCACCGACACTGATGTAATCAACTCCGGTGGCGGCAACACCTTGGAGACGGGGGATACTCATGTTTCCGGATGCCTCTGTCTTTGCTCTGCCCGCAATAAGTTTCACTGCTTCGGCCATAGTTTCATTACTCATGTTATCAAGCATGATAATGTCTGCACCCGCGTCAATGGCTTGTTGTACCTCTTCTAAGGTGGTGGTTTCTACTTCCACTTTGATACTTAACGGAAGATTCTGTTTCACGGCTTTCACTGCATTGGGAATACCTCCTGCAATCTTGATATGGTTGTCTTTCAGCATGATCATGTCGTAAAGTCCCATTCGGTGATTGGAACCCCCTCCGTGGTGTACGGCCATTTTGTCCAATACCCGCAAACCAGGAGCTGTTTTCCGGGTGTCCAATAGCTGGGTATGCGTTCCTGCCAGCTCTTTCATGTAGTGAGAGGTAGCTGTTGCGATACCGGACATTCGTTGCAGGATATTCAATGATAGACGTTCCCCGCAAAGTAACGTGCGGTAGCTGGCTTCGATGCGCAGGATAATATCCCCTTTCTTTACGGTAGTCCCGTCAGTAACGAGAGGCTCCCATACTATATTTTTTTCAAATCTTTCAAATACTTGTTTCGCGATTTCCAGTCCGGAAATAACACCGTCGGCTTTTGCTTTCATTTCGGCAACCGCTTTAGCGTGTACCGGGATAATGGCATTGGTCGTAATATCTCCCGTTGCGATGTCTTCTTCTATCGCAAGGTCGATGAGTCTGTCTATGAGCGAATCGTACATATATTAATTTTAGATTTTAAATTCAACTAATTTCTTGATTTATGATTTTAAATTAAACTCCCTCCCGGCTACGCCGTACTCCCTCTATAAACAGAGGGAGAGTTAAAAATACCATCTTGAGATTGAAGAGTAACTAAACTCCTCCTCTGTTTATAGAGGAGGTGCCCGAAGGGCGGAGGAGTTCTCATTTTCAATTCTTCATTTTCCATTTTCAATTGTTCAGGATTACCGGTGTTGTTTTGATCTCTTTGCCTTTCTGTTGAATGATATGGCAAACATAGTCATCATTCGGGGTGGGGTAGTCGGAACGGAAATGACCTCCGCGGCTCTCTTTACGGAAGAGAGCGGAACGGATGATTAATTCGGCAACGGTAAGTAGGTTTTTACTTACTAGAGAATAGTATTCGTTCTCTTCGAATATTTCGGTTTGTTCCAAGCGGAGCAAGTTTTCCAATCCTTCCTGCAATCCGTTTTCCGTACGGATAATCCCGGCCTCTTGAGTCATGATGTCGGCGACCTTGTTTTTTAAAGACAGGTAGGCATCTAGTTTCTCTCGATCCAAGGAGAATGAAGGTATGGTTTCCGGAATCGGGTCTTCCCGTCGGTTACGTACGGAGTCTTCCACGGCACGTTTTCCGAACACCAAACATTCGATCAGGGAGTTAGACGCCAGTCTGTTGGCACCCATGATACCGGATGAGGCGAGTTCTCCGCATACGTATAAGTGTGGGATATTGGTACGTCCCGTGAGATCCGTTTTCACCCCGCCCACGGTGTAATGTGCTGCAGGAGCCACCGGAATACGGTCTGTCATGTCGATACCTAATTCCGCACATTTCTCGAAGATGTTGGGGAAACGTTTCTTGATCTTTTCCGGGTCAAGGTGTTTTAATGACAAGTAAACGTAGTCCTCGTGGTGTTCTTTCATTTGTTGGAATATGGACTGGGCCACGATGTCTCGCGGGGCAAGTTCAGCCAATTCATGTTTTCCCACCATAAAGCGTTCGCCTTGCTGGTTCAACAGGTGTGCGCCTTCACCGCGAACGGCCTCGCTCACCAGATATGCCTCTCCGGTAGGAGTGTAGATAGCGGAAGGGTGGAATTGAATGAATTCCATGTCCACGATTTCGCACCCCGCATTATAGGTTAAAGCCAAACCGTCTCCAATGGTCGTGTGAGGATTGGTCGTTCGTTTATAGATGGCTGAGGTCCCTCCGGAAGTCAGGAACACGTTGTGTCCCGTGAAGATTTCTTCCCGGTTCTCGTTAAAATCCCAGCATCTGACACCGTAACATCCGTGTTCATCCTGTAACAGGGCGATGACGGCATGATTATCGAATATTTCCACGGTAGGACAATGCTCCACTTTGTCAATCACGAAATTCGTGATCATTCTTCCGGTGGCATCACCTCCGGCATGAAGAATTCGTTTCTGGTGATGGCCTCCTTCTAGCCCTAGAGCCAGCTCCCCGTTTTCCGTGTCAAAGTGCATACCGTCATTGATTAATTCCTGTATGCGGGCAGGCCCTTCATTTACCAGTACGTTCACTGCGGGATAGTCACATAGACCTCTTCCTGCCGTGATCGTGTCTTGAAAGTGAAATAACGGGGCGTCATCTTCTCCGGTGACAGCCGCAATACCTCCCTGGGCGAAATAAGAATTACTTTCCCTGATGTTTGATTTAGTTAATAGTGCAACTTTCCCGTAGGCAGACGCACGATAGGCCGTGTAAAGACCCGCTAAACCACTCCCGACAATGATATAATCGTAATTACGCATTTTTGTGTCATGTAAATTGGCACGAAATTAGGATTTTTTTATCTATATCCCGCCTCTTTCCTTCGTTTTTTCAAGATTTCTTTCCTTCACTCCGTGTTTCTTGAGTTTTTCGAGAAATAGGGAATACCAATAGAAAAGCGTCAATCAAGGTGTTATCTGAAGTCCGTGAATGATTTGTTGAATTTTTCCCCGTACGCGTTTAGATATTCTTTCGTGAACTTCTCGTAACTTTTTTTAGCCAAAGAGTGTTTTCCTAGAGCCGCATAGGCATTTATCCGCAACTGAAGTGCGTGTTCGTTAAGTTGGTCAAACACGGATATGGAGTCTGCGATTTGTAATGCCAAATCCGGTTCCATGATGGTATTCACGGAAGTTGTCGAGTAACTAACAAGAGTGTCAATGATATAATCAGACACGGTGGCTTTGAAACGATCTAACCATTCATATCCGGTATCCGAGAGGAAACCTCCTTGACGGGTGAGTTGGAGTAGTTTCAAGATGTCTTCCCGGGAGGAAAGTTTTCCTTTGCTATACAGTGTCAGGTAGTCATAATAATCGATATAGATGGTTTCCGGGTTTAAGAATAATTCCCAACTTCCGGTTTTATTACTCACTTCATTTTCTCCTAGGGTGTCCAAAATACTCCGGAGCTTTCCAATGTTGACGGCCCGGTTATTTTTGGCACTTTGTTCGGTTTTATCAAACCAAAGGATCTCTTTCAAGCGTTCCGAGGTGATTCCTTTTTCGGGAGTGTGGGTCACCAACAATAAAAACAGCTCTTTCAAGAGCGGGGTGAATTTTTTGGTAATATTATTTCCTTCCGCATCATAGATGTGGAACCCGCCAAACAGGTAGATGGCATTCGTGGTGCGGGGAGAGTAGGCCGGCAGACTATCAGGAATAGTCTCCAGTTCGTTTTCCAGTTGGACAGCAGAGGCCGTTTGTTTCCGACGTAATAATTTCTTTCGGATATGAACCCCGCTGAATATCAATAAATCGATAATCAAGATAAACACGAACCAGTACCATATACTTTTAGGTATATGTTTGTCGGTTGTTTCAATGAAACGGATATTGCTGATCTGTAAAGCGGGATTTCCACTCGGGTCAAGCACTTGTTCCTTGTCAGCGGTAAAGGTAAATTTATATCCGGCTTTGGGATTAAAACCGAGGTTGTTGATGGTGTATAGTGTGTCACCGAGTTGAATGATGAACTCTTTCTTTTGTTGAAAGAGTGTCAGCTTGATATTGATTTCCTGCTCTCCGGATGTTGTTTTAAACTGGGGAATGGGAAGTTTCCTTAGGTTTTCTTTCGAATAAACAATGAGTTGTTGTAATTCTCCCCTGCGATAGTCGAGAAATACGTTATAATATTCATTTTCATTGGACTTGATCTGTAAGATAGGCCCGAAATAAATTTGTTGCCGAGGTTGCAGTAAAATATCAAAATCTAATAGTAGACGTTTTTTCAAATAAATATAACGGTTTTTGTCTGCCGGGATCGTGTCGTTCTTTTCTGTTTCGCTGTTGTTTGTTTGTGCGGATAAAGTGACTTGACTGGAAATAACGAGCAGGAGTATAACTAAAACGCTCACGCATAGTTTATATAGTGCGAGATAGGTGTTTGTTATAATTATATATTTCTTTGATTTTTTCATGCCCTGCAAATATAATATTTGCGGACGAGAATCGAAAGTAAAAAATGACTGCCCGACAAATAAAGATAGAGGGGTGTCGGGCAGTCTCAAGTAGACTTTGGTTGCAAAAAGTCTAGAATAAATAGTTTATGGTTTGAACCATCATAGCTTCAAAATCATGTGCCACACCTTTGACTATGACTTTCTTCCAATTGAATACCATATTGTTGGCTTTACTAATGCGTTCGCCTTCGCTATAATAATATTCTCCGCGGGCAAAACGATACAATCCCTGGGCATCGGATTGTTCGTCATGCCGCAAGGAATTATCATTGGGATCAATGTCCTGATCTCCCAATGCGACAATGAGGCTCGAACCGAACAAGTGGGAGAGTGTCGTGTTGTCTGTATAACCAGAGTTTTTCAACCCGTAGGGATATTCAACCTGTACGTCGGGAACCGTGTACCAGCCGGCATTAGCAGCAACAGCCTTGTTCAGATGCGTGTTCTGTTTAAAGGTCACGAAACGATGTACGAATTGAGCTCCGGCCGAATGACCGAACAGGCTGTACTGGGTGACTTGGTTCCCGGTTTCAGCCTTCACGTAACTGAATATAGCCTCGATCACGGAAAAAGACCATTGCTCTTCGGGAAGAGCCTCGTTCTTTTTGAACATGTTGCCTTCGATATATTCGCTGGTGGAATAATATTCCTGTGGAAATTCCAAAGCAATGGCAATAACTTCCTTGCTCTTGAAATTCTTCATCCACGCTGCCAGGTAATCGTTGGCGTTTCTTCCGGTTCCGGGTAGGATAAACACGATCGGCATGGTCTTGATGTCTCCTTCCGGAATGTAGAAATGCAGGTTGATCGGTTTCGCTTTCAGGGGCTCGTAATCCGTGTAGGTTACAATCCCGTGGCCCGTACCCAGTTTATTTAAAACCGGGTCGTCCACGTCACTTTTCCATTCACAACTGCACAAGAAGAAGGTGATGAATAATGATATGATTAAATTGGTTTTCATCGTATCTGAAATTAGAAGATAATTTGAACTGAAAATTCTGCGCTAAGCTTTTCGTTTGCCGTTTTGAAGTTCGGGTTCTTCAGGTAGGTAAAAGCTCCTTGACACATCAAGCGGTTGTCGATAAAATATTTTGCCACGCTTACTGCATACTCATTGGTCTCCCAAAGCGGGGAGGTCTCCGTTTCTTTGAATTCCGGTTTCACTTTGCTGAACCGGGCATCGAATCCCCAACCGCTTTTCAAAAGGTAGCCCACCTGCACGTTATACCCGTTTCCAAGATTTAGGTAATTGGCAATCTCTTCCGGTTGCAGGGGTTGGTCTCCCGTGCTTTTCGTGTAAATACCTTTCAAGTCGGTAGCCGATGCGTTGACATATTCGGCCATAATACTCCAACCTTGCCATTTGAATAATAAGTCGGCAGCGATTTTGCGAAGTGCCGGGAATTTAGAGTCTCCGTCTTTGTCATAAAGAACGAAATCTCCATGTCCTTCACCAACTTTGTTGCTTGCCCCGTCATTGTAACTCATGGCTCCACCAACCAATAATTTCGGTGATTCTTCACGAGCAAAATCTGCTCCCACACCGTCATTACCTGATTTGAATTCTCCTAATGGAAGTACGTCTAAGCGCCCCCCGTATTTTAAACCTCCCATATCGACGTCAATAGAACTGGAACCGAAAGAGTTTCTTCCGTCTCCCGTGGTGATGGCGATAGAAGGTTTTAATGCTATTTTTCCAAGATAGAGTTTGCTTTCAAAAAAGAGTCCTAGTTCACGTCCGGTACCTGAGAAATACTGGCTCACGATACTACGGTCTGCCATGCTCAGGTTCTTTTCGTGCATGATCATTTCCCGGTTATTGGTGAATGTTTGTTTTTGCCCGACGGTAATGGTCAGGTAATCTTTTAGGTTGTAAGCAGCCCAAGCATCCATAAGAGGGTTGGAGTCGGCAAAATTGGCTTCCAGCATGAACGTGAATTTATTGTGTAAAGCACCTCCTTTGAATCCGAAGAAGGCATTCTTCACGCCGAATAATGATTCATCCTCGCCATCTTTTTCATTCCGGTAGGCACCGTAAACTTGGATAAAACCGTTTAGGTTGAAGTTATATTCGCCACCATTCAAATTAATGTCAAGTCCTTTGCCTAATTCGAATTTGGCAGTATTTTTATTATCCTGTGCAACTGTTGCGGTTACTGATAATAATGTTATGATTGCTATAAATAATGTTTTCATAATGCTGTTATTCCCTTATTTGTCACTGTTCATTTTTCGGTAAACCGGTAATTCCTCTCCTTGTTTTGTTTCGTAGATCCGGTAATTGATAAATCCGTTTGCGGCTTCCGGTTCGAGAACCGAGGCTGCCACGTTTCCATTTTTCTGGTTCATGGGAACCACGAATGTTCCGGCAGGGAAGAAGACTTGTTTCGTGTTCACGGTCGTTTTTACTTTTACCGGGTAGAATTTTTCAAATAGTGAATATTCTTCTTTGTAAGAATCCACCGTGTAAGTTTCAACGTCGAGCGTCATGGGGACGGTCAATGTTTCAACCTTTACTCCTAGTTCCTGAAGTTTCCAGGCGATCTCCGGTTGGAGAGCTGAAATATAATAAGCCTCCGGGCGTTTCCGAACGAGAGTAGGGGTGGACTCTAAAGATAGATTGGCGCATACTTTCACGTTCACCATTTGGTTCGTGTTCATGCTGATAAACGGTAGTACGTAGTCATCCACGCTCTTGGGAGAACTGGTAACGACAATGTCATTCCGAGTTTGTGCGGCCTGTCGGGTGATGCGCATTACTTCATCGGCATGGTCGTAGGCTGTTTTCAAGTAAGATTCTGCCAGCGTGAATGCCGTGCAGACTCTTCTTTTTAAAGAGGTCTTACCTATTTTCACACCTCTCAATTCCATCAAAATAGCAACGGAGTTTCCAAGAGAGAAAGCATTTGCTGTTGACCGGGGATTGATTCCACCCACGTTGAAAACGATTTCTCCGAACTTTTTGGCTGTCGTGAAATAGTCGTGGTGTCGCAGTTGTTTTGCGTCCAGTGCTTTGCGGGCGTTACCGACAAATGTCTGGGCTGTCAGGTTCCGTAACTCTTGGGGAACATTCAAGTTACCTGTGTAGAGGAACATGGCATCGAATGAATTCGTGATGTTGTCCGTGCTGATTAGCGTGTAGTCGGCACGAAGTGGTTGAAATTCATGAAAATCAATAACGACTTGAGGGGCATATTGATTGTAGAAATTTCTCAATACAACAGCCTCGGGAGTAGCCAGTTTACTTTGATCCCGGTTCAAGTCCAGCGTGTTGGCTGTCACTCGTTCCAAATGACTTCCCCCGTCGATGTTTACCATCGGAATAATGGTGATTTCCAAGCGTTCCAACAAATAAGCCAAGTCGGGATCGTTTAACAGGCGATCCATTGTGTAGAGCATACTTTCGGTGCTTCCCGGTTCGTCACCGTGTACTCGGCCGAGAAATAAAACTCGTAATTTGACATTTCGGGTCTTTCCGGCAATTCTTACGGCAGGTATTTCTACCCCTTTCTGGGTTTTCCCGATAAAGGACAAACTTGCTGTCTCCGGGTGGCGGGTAATCAAGTTATTGATATAGGACATCATTTCGTCGTAAGTCGTGCATACATTCCCTTTCTGGAACCACGGCGTGTGAATATCCATCTCCGGATCGGCAAAGAACTTTTTGGCCACCTTGGCAGGTTGTTGGGCCCATAAAGCACCTGCTTGTAGGAGAATCAATAATGTAAATAAGTATTTTATCATTGTATTCATCTTTTGCAGTTTTTAGAATGAGAATTGAATCATGGCTTGTAATAAAGTCTCGTTACCTTCCGTTACGATGCTATTCACGTTCTTGCTTCCCGGTTCGGCATCCACGAACACGACGGAGGCCTGTACTTTCACCGCGTATGACTTGGTCAGGTATTTGGAAACACCAAATTCATAAAAGTTATTGCGGTTAAAATAAAGTTCGTTATGCAGGAACGAGTTTTTATCCGGGTCGAAATGCGTGTAGCGGGCGTCGATAGACAAGCGGTTTTGGAACATGTACCCCGCTTGAATGTTATACCCGGCTCCCAGCATCATACGGGCTTTCACGTAGTCTTTCATGTTTCCGCTGAAATCGGTGGACGTGGTCCCGTCGTTTCTCACCCGCTGGGTGATTTCACTGGGAACGTGAGCCCAGGTTTTCACGAATTCTCCTAGTACGGAGAAACCCATGTATTTAAAATGGAAGTCTGCACCGAATTTGATGTAATCCGGCAGGGCTTCCTTGTTTTCGTCATTCAGGTAAAGAATGGAACCGCTTTCCCGGCCTCTCCGGTCACTGATTCCCACGTTATAACTAAAAGTTGTACCGACAGAGAGTTTCGGGGTAACTTCCCTTGCCATGTCTCCACCCCGGTTCTCCCCGTATGCCCGGAATAAACCGAAAGGCAGGTAATTGATGCGGGCTCCGTATTTGAGTCCCCCGTGACGACGGGTAAACGTGGCACTACCGTCACCGTCAGTGATAACAATAGAGGGACGAAGGTATGCCGTATGACCGATGCGGAATGATCCGTCAACGAAAAGACCTACTTCCCGGATGGACCCGAAGTAAGAGGATAGTTTGCTGCGATCCACGAGTTGTAAGGTATTTGAAGTGATTCCGAGTTCGCGGTTATCGGTTGGCGTGGATTTTTGTCCGAAACTTAAAGTAAGTCCTTTCACGGGTTTGTAGGCAATAAAGGCATCCAGTAACATACCGCTTAATTCACCGTCACCCCCGTTGGCTTGTGCAAAGTCGGTTTGTAAACGGTAGCTGACTTTACCACCCCACGCGTCTCCGGAGAGGCGTAGGCGTAAACGTCTCATACGAAAACGGGAGTAGAACTGATCGTCTCCCTCGTATTTACGGGTTTCAAACGTGGTTTGCAAGAAACCTCTCAAGTTTATATTATATCCACCATCCGGGGCAGAGAAAGTGATCCCGTCTCCCAAACGGTATTTATTCACGATGATCTTGGCTGCATCGGAATCTGCTGTTAAAGTTTCTGTGTCACTATCTTCGGAATCCGTTTCCTGAGAAAAAGCGGGGAACCACAGAATCAAGATGAACAGCATGACTATGAACTTATATTTTTTCATCTTTTTAATTTCAAGTTATCTATTCAAAATTTCCAGCCTTGACTAATTTTCCTCCCTGCATCCACACGGTACCGCCCACGATTACATTTTGCAGGTTCAAGTCATTGTCAAAGAAACACAGGTCGGCATCGTAATCCGGGGCGATACGTCCTTTCGTCCGTAGGGTCATGTTTTTAGCCGGATTCGTTGTAACCGGGCGAATGGCATCCTCTATGGGCATACCGCCTTCTTTTACCAGTTTCTGTACTTGTTGTAAATTCAGATGTAAGGGAGCTTTGTAGAAAATGAGATTTCCGGTTTCCGGGTCTTTTTTACTCATTCCCGCGTTTCCGTCACTACTGAAGGTCATTTGTTCGATTGACACGCCTTTTTCCAACCCGTGTAATAGAATCTTGTACGGTTCATCGAACTTGGTCCCACCCGTGGATATATCGATGATTCCTCCTAAAGAGGCAAATTCAATGGCCTCTTCGAAAAGTGCTGTCGTTCGTCCCACGTGAGTCGGGGAGATGTGCTTTACCAAAGTCGGGTATTCCCGTGCAATTTCCAGGAGAATCTGCATCCGGGAAGGTAAGGCGCCTAGGTGGATGTGCAGAACCCCTCCTTTGCCGGAAGTCAAACCGCCCACGTGTACTTGGTTGATTAGGCGTAGTAACTCCTGTTTCGTGGGGAATGAACACCGTTCGTCGCTGATGGCTACTTTACAACCGATAATCTTGTCGATAAACAACATATCTTCCGCAACGCTTTGCATGATGGTTTTGGGTGGTACTGCAAAATAGCTTGTGAGCATATATGCCCCGATACCGTATTGCTCTAACGATTTACACTTGGCGTAGAGCGTGGTTAATTCTTTTGTGATCCCGTCTGTTCCCAGCATACCGACAACCGTGGTTGTTCCACAGCGAATCAGTTCACTCGGTTGTACTTCCGGGGTGATGGAAAAGTAGCCGCTTTTCCCTCCGGCACCGATAATGTGCATGTGTTGATCGATGAAACCGGGGGTCACGATCAAGCCCCCGGCATCGATCATAGAGTGTTTTACACCCGTTAAATCAATCTGATCGTCAATCATAACGATTTTCCCGTTACACACGAGCAGATCTTTTATCCCCAATTTTTCAGGGGCATATATATTTGCGTTCTTTATGATTGTTATATTCATATTTTAAGCAATAAAAAAGTGATAAATTAGCATGACAACCATCGTGAATGATAACGGGATCAGATTCCGGCGGGCCAGATCGAACGAAGATACACCCGCGATTTCCGATATTGCAATGATCACACCCGCGATGGGGGAGGCTGCCCGCCCCATACTGGAGGCCAACTGCATGGGTAGGATCATGTGAACCCCTTCAACTCCCACTTTTGCCGCGATAGACGGCACGAGTGGACCGAAAGAGAAGAATGATGCGTTACCACTTCCCATGAGCATGGAGGCTGCGAAGATGAGTAATGTCATCAATATGGCGATCCCTGCACCGGAAAAACCGATGTGTTGTGAAAGCATCACGAGTGAATCGATAAACCCTAGGCTGATTAATCCCCTGGAAAAGACTTCTGCCGCCACGATCAACGTGATGACTGTGGCAAATACTTTTCCCATCCCGTCCCAGAACGTTTTGATGGATGCAAATACTTGTTTGATATTGCGTTGACGAATGAATTCAAAAACGATGGCAACGAAGAATGACATCAGCATGGCTGTTGTTGTGTCGAGTTCTACCGAAAAACTGAATAGCTGGATATATTTGGAGAACACGATCAACAGAATCAGAGGTAATACCGGGAGAATGGCATAGATTAACGGAACGTCAACCTTGAAATCTTCCTGTTTCACTTCTTCTGTTTGTTTCTTCAAAGCGTCTTTTTTGTCGTAATAGCGATTACTGAAATAATACACGATCATGAGCAGTATCGTCATAGGGATCGTCAGCGGCATTTGATGTTCTATAAAGTACATCACGTTATTCATTCCCACGAGTTCCGATGCCCGGGCCGTGTTGGCCGATGCCGGACCCATGTCGAATACCGTGCAGGCTGAAATCACCGATACGGCGGATAGTTTACTGACTCCCAGGCTTACCAGTACGGGGTAGATGGATGCTACTAACAATAACCCCAAACCCGTGGCCGAGGGGGTACAGATAAACAGAAGTTGTCCGATAGGGATCACTAGCGATGCTGCCAGATAGGGGTACTTCCGGAAGATGGATAGCGGTTGCATGGAAACATATACCAGAGCATCACTTGCTTTGATTTGTTTCATGTAAGCCACGAATCCCCCGATGGTCATAATCATCAGTCCCACGCCCGCACCTTTCTCGCTGAATATTTCTTGTATCACCTTGAAAAGGTCGAACTCTTTTAGTCCCGTGGCATTTTTCAGTTCCGGGATGTCAAATCCCAAGATTAAGGCCAATGTCAACATGGCCAGTCCACTGAAAAGTAATACCGCTTGGGCGTGATACTTCTTAAACAGCCAATAAGCTGTCAAGGCGATGAATTGAATGGATATAAGTGCTCCTATGTAAATCATGATTGTAATTATTTCTGTACTCCGTCAGCGGTAGATAAATTATCATATATTTCAGCCGGAATTGTAAACGGCGTTCCCGGATTCTCACTTAATTTTATGGAAGTCAATTTAGTATTCTTCGATAAATCGATACTTTCCAGTTTATTATTTATGAGATCAAGAGTTGTTAATTCTAGGTTTTTACTTAATTCTATCGTGATTAATTTTTGGGAATCAGATGCTTGTGTGCTTGCTTTGCATCTTAAAGTTTTTAGTTTCGTGTTCTTTGTGACGTCTAAAGAACTTATTTTGTTATTATTTAAATCTAAAGTTTCCAAGTTTATCAATGTAGATACATCTATTTCGGTGACGTTATTAGTTACTAACGTTAAAGACGTAATCCCTGTGAAGAATTGTATTCCATCCAAATCAGTTAATTTATCTTTGGCGGTGCTTAATCCCGCATTCTCTAATTCAGTTGGAATTTTCCCGTTTTTGGAGAGATTTAGTTCTCCCGTATATGAGGCTGCTTTTTTCTTGTCTATTTTATAAGAACCGTTTTCTTCAACCACGATACCCTTACCTTCGAGACGATAATTTAAATATTCTCCCAAAACTTTATTCGGAATAATATAGTATTCGTCAGTTACCGGGGGTGTTGGGACATCACCGCCTTCAACACCGTCTTTTGTCGTTAGGTTGTTATAAATTTCTTCTGGAATTGTAAACGGTGCACCGGGATTATCTGATAACGATACCGAGGTAAGTTTTTTATTTTGTGATAAATCTATATTTGTTAATTCGTGAACACGCAGATCGAGGGAGGTTAATTCCGTGTTTTTTGATAGGTCGATAGAGGTCAGTTTTTGTCCTTCTGCCGCTTCACCGCTACCACGATAATTGAAGGTCACGAGCTTCGTGTTATGGGTTAAATCCAAAGAACCTACTTTATTAAAGTTCATTTTCAGTTCGGTTAAATTAACCAGTTTACTTATATCGAGTGACGTGATATTATTGGACGTGAGTGCAAGGGAATTAAGTCCGGTAAGGAATTGGATTCCATCAACATCTTGAATCTTGTCTGCGGCTGTAGTTAATCCGGCTTTTTGCAGTTTTGTGATAGACGCCTCTGTTTTACTGAGATTAATATCTCCTGTAAATTCTTTGGATTCTACCGTGTCAATGACGTATGAGGTCACTGCATTTCCGTCTTCCGTCGTGGTTTGGGAATAAACACCTGTCACTTTCAGGTATTTTAAATACTCCCCGAAAGCGTTATCTTTAATAGTATAAAGATTGCTTTTGTCATCCGGACCGGAGTCTTCGGTAAATGATACGTCATCTGTCGTGCAGGCTTGAAAAGCGAGCAGGGACAAAATGAATGCAACGCATAGATGTTTTGTTTTCATAGTGAACTGATATTTATAATTAATGATTTTAATTCATTTTACCATCAACAAATTTATCCCCGAAGGGTAAACAGATCGATAAATAATCTGCTAACAAATCATTAATTATTGCTTTTTTTCAGTTATTGATGTTGTTTTTCAAGACAAAAGTACGTTTTAGCATTAAAAATTCATGTATAAGAAGAAAAAATAGAATTAAATAGTAATTTTGAATTTGTGAATGATATATGACATGAGGATGAAAATATATGGGTTAATCATTATTGCTCTTTTGATGGGTGCCTGTTCTTCGGACAAGCCTTCTAAAAAGTGTATTTACCCGGCAGGAGATTTATTTTTCAGTAAGGAAAAGGCAAGTTGGAGTGAGGTATATATCGATAAGGAGTATGCCGACACGGTGCTGGTGTACAATCCCACGAAAGCGGGGATTCGTCTGGAAGGCTTTAATCATTTCCCGGAGATCACCTGTCGGAAGATCGGACACTCCGAACAGGATTGGAATTTAGGAGGATATACCGTAGAACCCGGAACTTGTGACACGTTAATCGTGACGTTACGTTTAAAGAATGAGTCCATGTTAGGTAATTATTATAACGTGATGCGTTTCATGATAAACGGGGAGGTGGATTACGATTACGGGTTTATGATTGATGTGCCTGTACGGGAGGATTTTGCACATTGGAGTGAAGAGGAAAAAGCACAAGCCCCTCATTTCATGGTGGATTCGACGGAACGTGATTTTGGAACACTTCGGGAAGGAGAGGAGGCCAAGATGATTTTTAAAATCCAAAATGTTGGAGAACGTAACTTGATCATCCGTAAAATAGAAACCACTTGCGGTTGTACTGCGGTACTCCCTAGTCAACGTGTTCTTCTGCCCGGTAAAGAAATGGACTTGAATGTCATCTTCCACTCAGCCGGAAGAAACGGTAAACAACGTAAAGTCATCACTCTCTTTTGTAACGATCCCCGTCAACCCACGATCCAGTTGATTGTGAAAGGTGAAATAAACTAAAGATAGGGTATGATTTTATTGATTATCTTTGTTCGAGTAAAAAGGAGATAGAAATGGAATTACGAACAGAAAATGTGACGAGATACATCATGCCTTTATGGGAGGGCGGTTCATTGCCGGCGTTAGCGGAGGCAGAGGATGAATTCAAGTACGTGGTGAAATTCCGGGGTGCTGGGCATGGCACGAAGGCTTTAATAGCTGAGTTGATCGGAGGGGAGATTGCCCGTGTCTTGGGATTACGAGTGCCGGAGCTGGTTTTTCTACAACTGGATGAGGCTTTCGGTCAGGCGGAGGGAGATGAGGAAATACAGGATTTGTTGAAAGCGAGCCGGGGATTAAATCTCGGGTTGCACTTTTTATCCGGGGCTCTTGCATTTGATCCCACGGTAAACGTGATTGATGCGGAACTGGCCTCGAAAATCGTTTGGTTGGATGCGTTACTGACGAATATTGATCGCACGGTTCGTAACACGAACCTATTGATGTGGCACAAGGAGTTATGGCTAATAGATCACGGTTCGTCTCTCTATTTTCATTATTCCTGGACGAATTGGCAGAAACACGCATTGAGTCCTTTCGCGGAGGTAAAAAATCATGTTTTATTGCCTCGGGCAAGCCAGTTGGCAGAAGTCGATGCCGGACTGAAAGCTCGATTGACCCCGGAAAAGATAAGGGAAATCGTGGCGTTGATCCCGGAGGATTGGTTGAATTGGGATGATCTGGGTATTACAAATCAAGAAATACGGGAGACATATGTTCGTTTTTTAACGGAACGGGTTGCACATTCGGAAATATTTATAAAAGAAGCACAACATGCCAGAGAGATACTTGTATGAATATGCCGTTATTCGGGTTGTCCCGCGGGTGGAACGGGAAGAATTTATTAACGTGGGGATCATTTTGTTCTCCAAACGGAAAAAGTTTCTGCGGGCGAAGTATGTGCTTCACGAGGAAAAATTAAGGATGCTATTTCCGGAAATCGATATAGAGGAGATTCGGGTGAACCTGCAAATTTTCGATCGAATCTGTTCCGGTTCCCGTGATGGCGGACCGATTGCCGGGTTGGATGTTCCGGAGCGTTTTCGTTGGCTGACGGCTGTTCGTAGCACGATTATCCAAACCTCTCGTCCGCATCCCGGTTTTCTGACGGATCCGGATGCTACTTTTGATAAGTTATTTGACGAGTTTGTGAGGTAGATATATAGAGAGAATAGGTAGAGAATTTCCACCTATTCTTGAAACACACACTTGAAGGATTATTTCACGATAATGGTAAAACAATCGTTCACATCTTTAGAATATCCCTCGTTTTTGAAATTCAATGAAATTAAATAATGTCCCGTGGGAATATCATGTTCTAAAGGCACTTCGAAGGTCCCGTCACCATATACTTTCAAGTATTCCCACATCTTTTCGGCATTTCCCGTTGTCGTTTTGATGTCTTTTATGGAAACGTATATTTGGGTAGTTCCGTCCACTCCTTCAATCGGGTTACTTACCCATGGCGTGCCCCATTGAGCCCGTTGGTAATCTTCTCCAGCACCGACTTCTATAATTTGAGTGGGTAAGATACCCCAACTGATCAATAGTTCCGGGGTGTAATATTCCGGGTCTTCTGCCAGTAATTCATAGTAAAGCGGGTTATCCACTTCTTCTAATTGAGGGGGAGTGGTGTCCAGTTCTTTTTTAACGACCATCGTGTCGGGATTATAACCGGCATCTTCTGTTTGCAAAAAGCCGATCGTTACGTCTTGGCAGCTCGATCCCAGATAGGTCGCAAGAACGAATATTCCCAATATGATTAGATTCTTCATGATTTTAAATTTTAAGTTCCACGTTAGATTTTACCTAACACATAATTGTAATTCAATGCGTGTACTACCCCGTTTAGCGGTTGAATATCCGGGGAGGCTAATGGAACCATTTCCATGACATCAAACGAGTATAAGTACATGAAAATTGCTCCGGCATCCTTAACACCACCATAATCTGTTTTTTCTCGGTAAGCCCGTAATTTGTTCCCACTTTCGCAGGTAAAATCTGTTCCTCCGGTTTGTTCTTCTGATTCAATTTCGTAATCCCGGTCTCGGAAAGCAATTCCATCTTTCAAATGTTTACCTTTAATAACGTGGCGCAATACCATTTCCCTACACCAATCTTTGTCGAGTGCTTGAACGAGATGTTCCGGATGATTTTTTTCATCTTCTGAGAGCGTTCTCCAACGATCAGGCTCTCCGGGAAATTGTTCTTTTCCGGAAGCTTTATCCCACACGTAACGAAGAATGGACAAGGAAGGGGGAGCGAAGAACGTGATTTCTTTGTAATTCGGATCTTTCCCCTCGAAAAGTTGGGTGAGGTCCGCCCTTTCAATTAATTCTACGGTTAATTTCCAGTTGGCCGTGTCTTTCTGTAAATATTCCATGATGCTGCAATCGTGATAGGGTGAACTGATACCGGAATCAAACCAGTCTTGTTTTGTATCACAGGCGGAAAGTCCCGCGAGAATCAGAAAGTATACCCATATATTTATTCCTGTTTTCATGATATGTTCATTTTTATTTGTGTTCTTTTATTGTCTTTTTAGCCAATAGGTATTCTGCCTCATTAATGGATTATCCCAGTATAAGGTGTTTTCCAATGCATTAAAAAATACACCGTCAACCACGTCTTGGTCAGAAACATTTCGGAAGTTTCCGTAAAGTTCCGTTTTGTAGTACCCGTTCCGTAATACATCAAAATAGCGGGTTCCTTCCATCAATAATTCTTTTTCTCGTTCTTTGAATATGGCGTAGCGTAGATTGCCGTCATACTCGGATTCATTGTAACGTTTGGCTTTTGCCCGATCGCGGATTTTGTTCAAGTCGGCGATAGCTCCTGCCCGGTCGTTTAATCTGGCCCGACATTCTGCGCGTAATAGATAGATGTCAGCTAGTCGCCACCATGTTTTGTTTTGATCAAAGTTGATGAATTTTCCGGCCATGTACCCGTCCGTGGCCACCCGGGCGTAACGCCATTTGTAGGGATAGGCGTATCCTCCGGTAATCTCTTCGTCTTCTTGTTCCATCGTTTCGAACTCGTAAAACCAAGCATTCCGGCGCAAATCGGTGACAGGGGTACCTCCATCGGTGTAGTCCTGAAACATTTCCCGGACGGTTGAATTTAATATTCGGTACATTGTTTTTTTGTTGTCTCCGATTTTTTTACCGGGAATAGCCGGGTAAGCCTCGTAGCGTTGGCCTAGGTTAGTCATGTTACTTTCTGTCATTTCATCAAATTCATTCCAATATCCTCGAAATACGCTTTCGAAAATACATTCCTTGCCCCCGTCCACGAATGTTTTGGTACAAACTTCGTCAGGTGTTGATTCTAAATCATAAATATCCTGTCTATTGATAATTGCCGTACAAGCTGTATCAACCATTCGCCATAATAGTTGTTCATCATAGTCCCGGTCTTGCGGTTGTGCCATGTATTTACATCCGGCTTTCCAAGCGCATAGATGGGCCAACACGGCGTTGGCTGCTCCCTTGCATGGGCGAGCCCGGTGGGTTACGGTGGCTCCGTTGGATTCTTTCAATTCGTTCCATTCCGGGAGAAGACGCACGGCTTCCTTTGCTAAAGTTATTGCGTAATCTGTCACCTTGGGCCAGTTCGTTTTACCGATAGGTTTTAGTTCTACTTCATCTTGGATCATGACACAATCTCCCCAGCGACGAACTAGATCTAGGTAAACGAATGCTTTGAAAAAAGCGATCTCACCCCTGTAAAAATTCCGTCTTTCTTGTGGCATATCGACTTTGTTAAGATAGGGTAAAGCAACATTGGCTGCTGCAATTACGTTGTAATTCCAAACCCATTGTGCGACATACGCTTCGGGATCTTCTTCTCTTAAAAAGTCATAGGAATCACTATGGCGATAGTCTGAATATTCTCCTCGCATTTCCGGTGAGTACGGGGCCGAGGTCATGTTTACTCGTAAACTTTGTTCTGCCCCGAATAAGGCTGCTTCTATGTCTTTTTCCGTGTCGAAGGCGTTTTCAAAGGTGACCGAGTTTTCCGGTTTTAATTCCACCCACTCTTCGCAAGCATACATCATGAATGTTCCGATTAGCGTTAAAAATAAGTATCGTTTTTTCATCGCTTAAAATTTCAATGTTAAACCTAATGTTAATTTGCGAGCTAAGGGGTAGGAACTCCCCACGTCTTCACCATTGCGGATGTCTACGATTTCAGGTTCAATACCGGAGTAATTGGTGAACGTGTGTAGATTTTCCCCGCTGGCAAAGATCCTCAACTCGTCTAGCCCGCATTTCTGCATCCATGCTTTGGGCAATGTGTAACCGATAGATACTGTTTTTATTTTCAGCCAGTTGACCTTTTCAACTCTTCGATCGACATATCGTCCACCCCATAAGTAGGTATCCCAATCATATTGCCATCTAGGGAAGTCCGGATTATCTCCGGGTTTCTCCCAGAAAGATACTTTGTTTAAGTTCATGACAATGGCCGGGTATTCTGCCGCACCAAAACCAGATAGGCACCTCGTTTGGGTGATGTTCAACATGTGTCGTCCTAATTGGAAACTTAATAGGATATTCACATCGAAATTTTTCCATTGGAATTCATTCACGATTCCCCCGGAGACTTTCGGTAAAGCACTTCCACAATATACCTCATCGTCAAAAGCATTTATTTTACGATTTCCATCTACGTCAATGAATTTGTAGTCTCCTGGTTTGTAAAACGTGGAACTTCCCATCTCGGAGGCTAAAGGAGCTTTTATACCTATTTGGTTGTAAAAAACGGGGACTTCATCCTGATAATCTATATACCCGTCTGTTTTCAAGGCGTATATCCCGTTTAGTGATTTTCCGATGATTCTGACTCCATCAAGATCTTTTCCGGTATAGGATTTTTCGAAGCGATTCCAGTTGCGGGCAGCGTTCACGGATATTTTCCAATATAAATCGGACTTCCTGAATATTTCGTATTTGACCATGACTTCCAATCCTTCATTGGAAACGGCTGCTGCATTCTGCCATTGCATACCATATCCGGTGTTAATCCCGGCACTAGGTAAGCGAACCCGGTCTAGTAATTTGTCTGTATAGCGGTAGTAATAATCAATCGTGATACCTAAACGGTGATCAAACATATCTAAATCTAGCCCGAAATCATACTGATCCGTTTCTTCCCAAGATAATTTGTCATTATAAAGTCCGTCATCCCATTGTGGTTCGATATAACTATTTCCAAGATAAGATGTATTCCCAACGTTCATGATCCCCAATGCCAGATAATTCTGGGAAAAGTGCATCCCGGAACGTCCCCAACTGGCCCGGATTTTTCCAAAAGATACCCATCCGAGATTGTCTCTCACGAAAGGTTCTTCCGAAAAACTCCATGCTGCGGCTACGGATGGGAAAGTTCCCCAGCGGTTGTTTTTCCCGAAAGTGGAACTCCCGTCGCGTCGGATACTGGCAGAAAAAAGGTATTTTTCCCGAAAACCGTATTCTAAACGGGCAAAATAGGATACCAGTGTTTTTTCCTGCATATCGGACTGGTAATCTTTAAGCGCCCGGATTTCCGTGTAATCTCCCCAGCCGACGGTTTCCAGATCGGGCATACCGTAAGGTGCGTAGTAAATTTTGTCACTTGGGGATTTTCGGGCTGATCCCCCGTTGTATTCTTCTTGATCATATTGGTAGGAAAAACCTGCCATAAATTCAATGTTATGATCTTCATGAATTGTTTTTTTGTAACTTAATAGGTTTTCATTCAACACCATCAGGTTGATCCCAGTTTCCCCGATGGAGATGGAATTGTTGTCGCTCGCTATGTACGAAGGGGAGAAATAATTTCTTCGACTTATGGCATAGTCTGCGGCTAGAGAACTGGAAATATTCAATCCGTCAATAATATCGTACCCTAGACGAAAATTACTACGTAGACGGATAGCTCGATTAGTTTCTTTCGTTCCCCTGTATGCTTTCAGAACTTCCTGCCACACGACAGATTTTTCACCGGGAAGTAAAGATGAAAGTTTATATGGCTCTCCGGGAATGGTTTCGATAGGGACTAAAGCTCCGCTAAAGCGTAGGTGGTCGTCGGCACTGGATGATGCCCTTTTCTTTTGTGCCAGTGAGGCGTTGAAACGAATGTCAACACTTAGTCTGGGGACAGGGATGACACTCATGTTAGAATTTAAATCGATTCGTTTGAATCCGGTGCCTTTGAAAACACCTGTTTCATTGTAATATCCTAACCCGATGCCGTATGTGATTCTTTCACTTCCACCATACGCTTGTATATTCGCATTCGTGATTTTTCCAGTTTCGAAATAAATAGGGAAATAATTCGTGGAGTGATTGTAGAATGAGTTCAGACTATCTTGATATATACTCCCGTTTCCTTCCGGCATGTTGTTTTTATCTGGGTACCAGAAACCGTTATAGGAACCTTGCGTGTTTTCATATTGTTCTGCCAGACTTTGGGGGTATTTGTAACTGTTGGTCTTCTTGTCCAGGTAGGCTCTGAAATTGTTTTCCGTACTTTTCAAGCGTAACAATCTTTCAGCCCGTCCTGTCGTCAAGGCCGGGTATTCCGGGAGTGTACTCCATGTTTCTGAAAAATTCACGGAAAAGGTAGCGTCTTGGTTTTGTCTTCCTTTTTTCGTGGTAACGATGATGACCCCGTTAGCCGCTCTTGAGCCGTATATGGCGGCCGAAGAGGCATCTTTCAATATTTGTATGGACTCGATCATATCCGGGTTCAAGTCGGAGAGTAGGTTGGTTCCTGTGATCGGGGAAGTGAACGTGTTTAAAGGTACTCCGTCGATTACCCATAGCGGGTTTGAGAATCTCCGTCCGGCTTCTACATCCAATGAGTTATATCCTCTTACGGTAATAGCCACGTCACCGCCACCGGGGGCCCCGGAAAGATTTGTAATGTCCAGTCCGGCTACACGACCTTGTAAAAGGTTGGCAATGTTACCGGAAGGAATCCCTCTGAATTCTTCTGCTTTTACCACGGAAACGGCGCCTGTCGATTTCCGGCGGGTGGTTGTTCCATAGGCGACAACCACTGTTTCATCCAGTGTTTGAATATCTTCTTCCAGGATGATCCGGAGGGTATCTGTATATTCCGTGAAATTTACTTTTTGGGTTTTAAAGCCCACGAAAGAAAATTCCAATGTTCCTTTGGTTAGCGGGAGTGAAAGTGAAAACCATCCCTTGTTGTTGGTAGCCGTTCCGAGGTTGATATTGGTCAGTTTGACCGTCACGCCCGGAATGGGTTCTTTTTTCTTGTCATAAACCCAACCTTTTAGCGTGATGGACTTTTTCTCGTCCAACGTGTCCATTTTAAGTTTTATGACAATGGCATTGTTTAACACGACGTACTCCAGATTCGTGTTTTTCAAGCACTTTTGTAGAATCTTTTCCACGTCCACTTCTTTTTCGTTCAAATCGATCCCCTTTATCCGGGCAATGTCTTCGTTGTTGTACATGAACGTGAACCGGGTCTGCTGTTTTAACTCCCAAATCACTTCTTCCAGTGATGCGTTTTGTTTTTTGATCGTGACAGTCTGTGCATTCAGGCTAGCAAAAGTCTGAACGACAAAACACGTGAGTAGTAGAAAGGTTAATTTCATACATCTAAAAATTTTTTGCAATTTTCTCTCTAACGGAAAATCACTCTTCCATCTTTTTTTCATACCTTTGAAATGTTTTAATTATAACTAATTAATACAGAGGATCGGGAAATGTTGGCGCAGGCCCCGATCCTTTCTTTATTATCGGGCGTGGATGGTTATGGTGTTGTCCTTGCGGGCGACAACCACTTTACCACTTTCATTAATAATTTCCAATAGATCGTCAATATTCTTGTACCTGTTCAGATTCGTGGAGATTCGGATTTCCTTGGTTTCTGCCGTGGAATAGAATATGGTCATGTTGTACCAGCGTGCGAGGTCATTCATCACGTCTTCCAGACGTTGGTTCCGGAACACGAACATACCTTCAATCCATCCCGTGTAGAGTTCCGTGTCAACCTTTTGTACGGATGTCTTTCCGGTCTCCTTATCGTATCGGAATTGCTCGGATGGGGTTAATTCCACTTGTGCCTGATCGGTGTAAGCCCATACAGAACCTTCGACGAGAGTCGTATGCACGATGGGTTCGGTGGTGTAAGATTTCACGTTGAATTTTGTCCCGGTGACTTTTACTTGCATTTGTTCCGTGTTGACGATAAAGGGCCACTCTGCGGCTTTGTTTACTTCAAAATATCCTTCTCCATCTAGGTATACTTCCCGTTTTTCATCCCCGAATTCTACGGGATACCGTAGCGTCGATTCACAATTCAACCATACTTTTGTGCCGTCTGCTAATGTTACTTGGTAGTCGGCACCAGCCGGAACACGTAATGTGTGATACACGGTTTCTTTTTTTATTTTTTCTGGGGCATTGGTTCCGGTCGTGTATGTTTCCCCTGCATTGCTTTGATAGGAGAGTAGTTTTAACGTGTCATTCGTGATCAACGTTCCGTCCACGGCTTTTTGGTAAATCTTTTCTTGGGATAAATCAAGAACTTCCCCCGTGGAAACGATCAACTGGGCATTTCGTTTTCCCACGTGTTCAATTTGAGCCATAGGGGAAACTGATTTTTTTCCTTTCCCTTGTTGTAACAACAAACCTCCCGCTAAAGCCATCAGCACACATACCCCTGCTACCATGGAATACCATACCCTTCGGTTGATTTTTCTCTTTTCCGGAATGGGGGTATGAGAATCCTTTTGCATTTGTTGCCATAATTTTTGCCATTCCAGTTCCGGTTCTATTTGTTGACCGTATTCTTTTTGCAAAAATGCCATCCGGTTCGTAGTCACTTCCTCGAACAAGTGTTTATTCTCTTCTTCCTGCAACCAGCTCACGAACTCTTCTTGCAGTAGCCGTTCCGGTTCTCGGAGGTGTTCCAGAATGAATTCTATTTTATCCAGTTTTTCTTTCATTTATCTCTGGTTTGATCTTTTACACTATATACACAGGTGAGGTTGAAAAATGGGTGAGTGAAAAATGAAATATTTTCAAAGGAAAATTACAAATGTTGTTACTTCCGATAGATATACCTAATTCTAGGGTTACTTTGGGGTAGTATATGGGTGTATGAATCTTTTTGCTACTTTGTAGATTGTTTGTTAGAGGTTGAAATAGAAATAAGGCAAATGTTATCTTTACTTATGATCTGTTAAAATGGCGGCTATAATCGGGCGATAAGGCGGCGACAATGCGGCGAGAGCGCCTAACAGGCTGGCAATAGTCTGGTAACTCCCTGGTAATTTGCATGATTAAGAGTAGAAAATCCTTATTTAATCCCCAAGGATTCTTTCGCGATAGAGATAAATGAAAGGTTTCAAATGTACAAATTGATATCATGCTTCATATTTTCTCCAAAATTTCCCCAAAGTCATATTCTATTTTCGCCCAAAAAATAGAATAGAATATGAATCGGTTATTATTGTTACTTTCATTTGGCATGGTCAGCCTGCATTCATATGGGCAGGAAGAAAATGGTAGGTCTCTACATTATTATATAGAAACTGCCAAAGAGAATAGCCCACTGATAACGGATTACCGGAATCAAAGGGCGATAGAGCAAACAGAACTTGAACGGTTGAAAGCCATGTACACACATTCCCGGTTGGAGTTGAACGGGGATTATTTGTTTGTACCGATTATCTCAAAGGATGGCGGACGAACGGCTTTCAAATGGAATGCGCGTTCTGCCACAGATTATTACGGGTATGATTTGGGTGAAAGTAGTGGTTCCTTTCATGCCGGAGCGACTTGGACACAACCTCTTTTAGGCAGAGGTTCATACAAGGTTGCGCAAGAGCAAGAAAAAATAAATACGGATATGGCAAACTATCGTATCCGCATGGAGGAACATCAGTTGGAACGTTCTGTCACAGAACAATATCTGCTTTGCCTCCTTGACAGGGCACAAATGGATTTTACGGATTCCGTTGGAGGCATGATTAATCGTCGAATCGAGATTGTTCAAAAGCTGTTTGAAAATGGACTATCCAAACAATCGGATCTGAAACTGCTTGCCATTGAGCGGGAGGCAAATAGGGAATTGTATGCTGCGGCTTGCCAGTCTTACCATACCCATCTGATGGATTTAAATTTACTTTGCGGCATTGATGACACGACAGATGTGGTATTGCCAGATATAAACCTGTTCATCCGGTTACAGGCGGATGGCGAGCAAAGTTTTTTTACCGAGCAATTCCGGTTGGATAGTCTGAATACGGTGGCATCTTTGCGTTCCTTTAACCTGCAATACAAGCCCCGGCTAGATTTGTTTGTGAATGGGGGAATACAAATTGGTGATTTTACCGGATGGTATCGGCATTTCGGGTGGAGTGCCGGATTGACATTTTCATGGACAATTTTCGATGGCAGGCAGAAACGCTGGAAAGAGCATCAAGCTCAGTTACAACAGAATAGTATTCAGGCTTATAAAGATAATTCAGAATATCAAAGAAGTATGAAGATTCGACAATGCCTGTCCGAGTTGAATAGATATGATGAAAGAGAAAGAATGTTGGAAAATCAGGTTGCGGAATATGAATCTGTTCTGTCCGATTACAACAAGGAGATGGTCGTCGGTCAGGTATCAATGTTAGATTATATCACGGTTCTTCGGAATAAGATTCAGACGGAGAAAGACCGTTTGTTGCTCCGGACAAATAAACAGCTTGTTATAGCCGCCTATAATTATTGGAATTGGTAATATTAAATCATCATGGTTATGAAATATTTTATTATTTTATTATCGCTTGTACTGGGGCTTAATGGATGCAAACAAAGGGATGTGTCGACGGTAAATGTAAAGGAAGAAGAACCCCGGACCTCTGTTACATTAACTCACGTGACTTTAGGTAAAATCGAGAAAGAAATCGTATTCTCTGCAACCACGGTCTTTCAAAATAAGTCAGTTATCAGTGCGCCGATTCCTGCTTTCATTACAGAAGTTCTCGTGACCCCGGGAGTAAGGGTGAAAGTGGGGCAGACTCTTTACAAGATCGAGAGTAAAGAACAACACGCTTTAGGGAATGGAGATCATGTCTCCATTCCCATAAAAGCGGAACGTGACGGTATTATTCTTGACGTACAGCAACAGGTAGGAAGTTATGTCACTGAAGGTGCGGTACTTTGTTCTATCGCCGAGTTAGAAAGCCTTGCCTTCGAGATTAATATTCCTTACGAGCAACAACGGTATGCGCGTGCCGGGAATAAGTGCATACTGGAATTACCTGACGGAACCCGACTGACGGCGACGGTTCATTCTCCATTGGCAATGATGAATACGACTTCACAGGCCGAGAGGGTGATTGCACGGGCAAAAACACTTTTCCTGCCTGAAGGGATGAATGTTAAGGCTGTGTTTACAGTAAGTGATTCGTCATCGGGTAATGGTATGATACTTCCCAAAGGTGCTGTACAGAGCGATGAGACGCTTACTGAACATTGGATTATGAAGTTATCTGACGATAGCACGGCAATCAAAGTTCCAGTAGAAATTGGTAACAGCAACGCTTTGGAAATTGAAATTAAATCGTCCGCCTTGTCTCCACGAGATCGTGTTGTCCTCACTGGCGGTTATGGTTTGGAAGACGGGGCAAAAGTATTCATTGTGAAAGGGGAGGAGGAATTATGAATACGATACAGAAAAAAGGTCTCCATCAACTGTATTGCCGCCCGATTCTATTTGTGGGATTGCTTTTGTTGCTTGCGGGAGTGTGGTGTTATATGCGGATGCAGACCAATTTGTTTCCGGAGGTGTTGTTTCCCCGCATTACGGTGATAGCCGATGCCGGGCAACAGCCTGTTGATCGCATGATGATAACCGTTACCAAACCTTTGGAGAGTGCGGTGAAGAAAGTGCAGGGTACGATTGTTGTCAAAAGTAGTACAAGCCGGGGCAGTTGTGTGATAGATGTTTATTTCAACTGGGGATTGGATATTTATGCCTTAAAGACCCAACTGGAAAGTCGCATTAATGAGATTAAAAATTTTTTGCCTGATGGCACGGTTATTTCGACCGAAGCGATGAATCAGTCTTTGTTTCCGGTTTATGGGTTCACGTTGGAAAGTAAGACACACGGCCGGATAGCCCTGCATGATGTGGGAAATCTTGTGGTTCGTCCGATGTTCTCGCAAGTGGACGGTATCAGTAATGTTGTGGTGCGTGGGGGGAAGGTGAAAGAGTTTGTTGTCAAACCCGATGCTTCAAAGATGACAGCTCTTGGTATCACTCCGGCACAGATAAAAACAGCTTTTGCACAAACAAATTTTGTACTGGGAAATGGTAACGTGGCAGATTATAGTCGTTTGTATTTGACACTGACTGATACACGAATCAATGATATGGAAGAGTTACGGAATGTGATTATCCGTAATGATGGTAAGCGGATCATCCGTTTACGTGATATAGCAACCGTCGAGATTCAGGAGCAACAAGAATTTTTGAAAATTAATGCGGATGGAAATGATGCCGTACTCGTTGATTTGGTGAAACAGCCGGGAGTGAATCTGATAGATTTCGCCAAACACGTGGAAAATAAGGCTGATGAGATAAGAAAGCAACTTCCGGTGGGTTATGAACTTAAACCTTATTATAATCAAAGTGCTTTCGTGGGCGATAGTATTCACAGTGTGCTGAAAACGATCTATGAAGGTTTGTTCCTTGCTCTTATTGTCATGGTCCTTTTCCTTCGTTCATGGCGGTCTAGTTTGGTGGTTATGCTGACTATTCCCGTTACGGTGGCTTTTAGTATTCTGCTTTGTTATTTGGCTGGTATTACCATTAATGTCATGTCACTTGGTGCGATGGCTGCTTCGGTAGGGCTGATTATTGACGATGCCATTGTCGTTATCGAACAGATTTATCGGGAGCATGAGGAACGGCCCGGTATAGACCGTTTCACGGTGGTACGCCATGCCATTCGAAACCTTTTTCCTGCCATGGTGGCTTCTTCTCTTTCAACGATTGTCATTCATTTCCCGTTCCGGTTGATGAGTGGGTTGGCAGGTAGTTTTTTCAAGGAACTGTCCGATACGATGCAACTTACGCTTGTTGCATCATTTCTCGTAACTTGGTTGTTACTGCCCGTGTTACATCTCGTTATAGGATATAAGAAACAGTTTCGTCCGAAGGATTTGGACGTCAAGAAACTGGAAGAAAATTCCATCCGGAAAGTTCATTTCCTGACGGTAGTTTACCGTAAACCGTTGATTGCTGCTGGATTCGTCCTGCTCTTGGGTATGGGGGGCTGGTATACCGCTTCTCGATTACCTTCTGGTTTTTTACCTGATCTGGATGAAGGAACGATTGTGCTTGATTATCATTCTCCTGTCGGAACGGATATAGAGGAAACTGACCGTTTGTGTCGACAGATGGAACGTATCATAATGGCTCATCCCGATGTACAGGTCTATTCACGACGCACGGCTCTAGGTATGTCGTTTAAGACTCGTCCCAGTAATTTCGGTGATTACTTGATCCAATTGAAGACCGACCGAAAAGTAAGTACACCCGAGGTGATCAGCGATCTGCGCCGGCAGATTTCTGTTGCGGTCCCGTTGATGACGATTGATTTCGGGCAACGTATTTCAGACTTGTTAGGTGACTTGATGAGTACGCCCAAACCTATCGAGGTGAAAATTTTTGGTGATGACTATGCTGTTTTACAACGGTTGGCGGGTGATGCGGAAAAAGTTATGCAGGCTGTTTCGGGTATTGTTGATATAGATAACGGTCTTGTACCTGCCGGAGCCTCATTGGTCTTTACCCCCAATCAAGAACGTCTTTCACAATTTGGGATTTCGATGACTGATTTTCAGGAACAACTTACAGCACACACGGGTGGAATTCCTCTTTGCCAGTCCTCCAACATGATCGAGCCGAATCCTGCCCAGGCAGCCATGACGGGCGGACTGCAGATTGGTTCCGTGCAGGAGGGGGAACAAATGCGCCGAATCTTACTCCGTTTTACGGATTTTAAAGATAATTCCCCTGAATGGTTGGAGAATCAGCCTATTTTTTTGCCTGATGGTAGCACTCGTCCACTCAATTTCTTTTGTGATGTACGTGTCACTCCGGGAGAAATAGAGCAACGGCGTGAAGATTTGAAAAGTAATATTACTCTTACCGCTCGATTGGAAAACAGGGACTTGGGTCGTGCGATAGCCGACTTGCAAGCGGCTCTTGATACGCAATTTCGCCTTCCTCAGGGGTACAGTATCTCGTACGGTGGGGCCTATTCCGAACAACAACAGTCATTCCGCGAATTGATGGTGATTCTTGCGCTTGCTGTGTTGTTGGTTTTTGCTGTTCTGATGTTTCTTTTCCGTGAATGGAGTATATCGTTGACCGTATTGTTTATTTCCGTGCTGGGCATCTGCGGTTGCTTGTTGGCATTGTGGTTGACGGGTGTACCCCTTAATGTGAGTAGTTATACGGGTATTATTATGGTGGTAGGTATTATTGCCGAGAATGCTATTTTCACCGTGTGGCAGTACAAGATGAATCGCCATTCGGGTGGAGATGTTTTTGAAGCTGTGGATTATGCTATAGCCCTACGTATTCGTCCCAAACTGATGACGGCTATTGGTGCGGTACTTGCTCTCATGCCTTTGGCTTTGGGAATTGGGCTGGGCGCACAAATGCAACAACCGTTGGCGGTGGCTGTCATCGGGGGATTTGTCGTCGGTTTACCATTACTTTTGTTGGTATTGCCGAGTATGATGTTGTTAATTTATAAAAAGAATGGATGAAACATAGATAAATAACAATGGGTTTACGGTAAGATTCTGGTAAATCTTCAAATTTTCTTCAAAATCGTCCGATATTTTTACGGTCCTAATTCAATAAGATTATGACAGTATGAAAAGGATTGTACTATGTATCATTGGCATTTGTAGCTTTGCTTTCTTATCGGCTCAAAATTTAGTAGAAGAGGATAGTCTGCGTGTTCCTGCGACAAGTAACTTTAGTAAAAGGCTTGACAGGTTCTCATCTTCCCGGCTTTACCAAATGACGTATATCGGTGTGCCGTTAGTGGTTGGTGGCTTGATCGTGAAAAGTGAAGACGACCATTTTCGGGGTTTGCGCAATACTTATCTGCCGCAGTTTGATCGACATTTGGATGATTATCTACAATATACTCCTGCCGCGGTAATGCTTGGCATGAAAGTGGCAGGAGTACAAAGTCGTAGCTCATGGGACAGGATGCTGGTTTCCGATGCCTTTTCTATTCTTCTTATGGGGGGAGTCGTAAATTCGTTGAAACAAACAACTCATGTTGAGCGTCCGGACGGGTCAAATAAACACTCTTTTCCCTCCGGGCATACCGCTACGGCATTTATGACTGCCACCATGTTTAATAAGGAATACGGGCATAAGAGTCCGTGGGTTGGTATCGGGGCATACGGTGTTGCTACTGCTACCGGATTGATGCGGATGGCAAACAACAAACATTGGTTGAGTGATGTCTTGACCGGGGCGGGTATTGGTATACTTTCAACAGAGGTTGGTTATTATCTAGCGGATTTGATATTCAAGGAAAGAGGGATTAATCGTTTCGCAAATGAAGATATGTTCGACCGCATGGGTAAGCCTTCTTTCGTGAGTCTGTATCTCGGTCTGAATATCCCGTTAAGTGGGTACGATATTGACGAGCAAACGGAGTTCCGTACTTCATCGGGTAGTTCGGCCGGTGTGGAGGGGGCATATTTCTTCAATCCGTACGTGGGTATTGGTGGGCGCTTCACGGTCTCCAATACATCAATAATAGTCAATAAAGATCGGGCGGAGAATAACACGTTCGATGCCTTATCGCTTTGTGGGGGAAGTTATTTTTCATATCCGTTATCTTCACGATGGTTGATAGGCAGTAAACTTTTGGGAGGATATGTACATTATCCGCAATTGAAACTCTCCGACCGATTGGTTCCCGCGAGAAACGGGTTTTGTTTCGGAAGTGGCATTTCTTTGACATTCAAAGCAAAGGAACATTATGGAGTCCGCTTTTTCTTTGATTATAATTTACTTCCGTCGCATAGTAAAAATAGTAATGAATACATGAATACGCTTACTTTGGGAACATCATTCATGATCACCTTTTAAATTCATATTCACCCATGGGGGTGATTACAAAATCGGGAATTTGGGTATGAATATCCGTAATTCATATACAAACCCGCTTGTTCCATTGCCGTAAATTTGCCATCAGAAGTTTAATAATAAAAGATAGCAAATTATGGATGGGAGAAACCTTTTGAAAACAGTATCGAGTTTTGCGCTGCTTACCATGTTGTCATGCAGCCCGACAGTGAAAGAGAATACTGACCAGCCTAATATAATGGAAGTGGAAAAGAAAAATCTCGGCAAACTGTTGGCTCTCTATCCGAAGCCGATGACAGTTGTTGGTACGAAGGTGGAAGGAAAGGTGAATTGGCTTGTTGTCGGACATACGGGTGTTATCGGTCATGATCGCGTACTCGTCAGTATGAGTAAACAACATTATTCCAATCAGGGAATCAAGCAATCGAAAAAACTCTCCATTAATCTCGTTAGCCGGGAGATGCTGCCTAAAGCGGATTATGTGGGTAGTGTGAGTGGGGAGACGGTTGATAAATCGAGCGTGTTTGCTTATCATATCGGGGAGAATGGTACGCCTGTGATTGACGTTTCGCCTTTGACAATGGAGTGTAACGTGGTGGACATTTACGAAACCGAGGGGTTTGATAATTTCATCTGCACCGTGGTTAATACTTATGCGACTCCCGATGTACTTGATCATAACGGTAAACTCGACTATACCCGGTTAAAGCCTGTGTTGTTTGAATTTCCGACTTACTCTTACCTTGCCACGGGGGAGGTGATCGGGAAGTGTCTGAATCTGGATGAGGAACCCGGTATGTGTGCGGAACAACCGATGGCGGCTGATGGTATCGTGCGCCTGTCGAAAATAGAGGTTTATCCGGAGTATCTTAACGAGTATATGAAATACGCGACGGAAGTGGGCGAAGTTTCCCTGCGCACCGAACCGGGGGGGGTGACTATGTATGCTGTCAGCGAAAAGGAGAATCCCTGTATGGTAACGATTCTCGAAACCTATGCCAGTCAAAAGGCTTACGAGTTACATATTGCATCGGAACATTTTCAAAAGTACAAACAGGGAACGTTGCACATGGTTAAGAGACTGACACTTTCTGACCAGACGCCCCTTAATCCTGCAAATCAAATTAATAACTTCATTCAATAAACAAAACGACTATGAATAAATTTCTCTTATTTTCAGTATTCAGTATTTTAACATTCAATGTTATGGCACAAGAAAAGATCGTACAGACGGCTGGGCGTAATCAACTCGGAGAGTTTGCCCCTAAATTTGCGGAACTCAATGACGATGTACTTTTTGGTGAAGTTTGGAGCCGCACGGATAAACTGGGTCTGCGTGACCGTAGTCTAGTAACCATTACCTCCCTCATTAGTCAAGGTATTACGGATAGTTCGCTTACTTATCATCTTCAGTCGGCAAAAAAGAACGGAATCACCCGTACTGAAATTGCTGAGATTATCACCCATATAGGATTTTATGCCGGTTGGCCGAAGGCGTGGGCTGCATTTAATTTGGCCAAGGGAGTGTGGGCAGAAGATTCGACAGGTAATGATGCTAAGGCTGCTTTCCAACGTGAAATGATTTTTCCTATCGGCGAGCCGAATACGGCATACGCGAAGTATTTTATTGGTAATAGCTACCTCGCCCCGGTTTCTCGTGAGCAAGTTGCGATTTCCAATGTTACGTTTGAACCGCGTTGTCGCAATAATTGGCACATCCATCGTGCAACGAAAGGTGGCGGGCAAATGCTTATCGGTGTTGCCGGACGGGGGTGGTATCAAGAAGAGGGTAAGGCTCCCGTGGAGATTCTGCCCGGTACGGTCATCCATATTCCCGCGAACGTGAAACATTGGCACGGGGCTGCCGCTGATAGTTGGTTTGCTCATTTGGCCTTCGAGGTTCCCGGAGAGAAAACCTCCAACGAATGGCTTGAACCGGTTACGGATGAAGAGTACAACAAGCTCGAACAGACCAAATAATGATTCCTGTATAACTATGGATTTCAAGGAATTGAATAACGGGGTGAAGATGCCGATGCAAGGTTTCGGTGTCTTCCAAATACCCGATGCAACCGAGTGCGAGAGAGTCGTTACCGATGCTCTCGCTACCGGTTACCGGCTTATCGACACGGCGTCGGTATATGGAAATGAACGGGCTGTCGGGGCGGCTATTCGCAACAGCGGTATTTTGCGGGAAGAGTTGTTTATTACAACCAAAGCGTGGATTTCGGAGATGGGATACGAACAGACGTTACGGTCATTTGATGTTTCGTTAGCCCGTTTAGGTTTGGATTATCTTGATCTTTATCTGATACATATGCCTTTCGGAGATTATTACGGGGCGTGGCGGGCAATGGAAGAACTTTATTCGGCAGGCCGTGTACGAGCCATCGGGGTTTGTAATTTCGAACCGGATCGATTGTTGGATTTGTGTCACAACGTACGTGTTATCCCGGCAGTCAATCAAATTGAAATGCATCCTTATACCCGGCAAAGTGAGGCGGTGCGGATCATGGAGGAACTTGGCATACAGATGGAGGCATGGGGACCTTTGGCCGAAGGACGGAACGGGTTGTTTACCGATGAAATATTGACCGGAATCGGTCGTAAATATGGTAAATCGGCAGCACAGGTCGTACTACGTTGGCATTTGCAACGCGGTGTTGTTGCCATCCCGAAGTCGGTACATCGGACTCGGATGGAGGAAAATTTCAATATCGGAGATTTCACGTTGTCGGTGGAGGATATGGCGGCAATTGATGCCATGGACACGGGATGTAGCACGATTCTTGATTTGCACGCCCCGGCCGAAGTGGAACGACTTTATAATATTGAATGCCAAGCATAATAAATATTGGAATTTATACATGAATTTGCAGTACATCAACTCCCTCCCCCCTTCGGGGTACTCCCTCTATAAACAGAGGGAGAGTTGAAATACTCTCTATTTTCGGGAAGAGTCACCAGCTCCTCCTCTGTTTATAGAGGAGGTGGCACGAAGTGACGGAGGAGTTTGAGTATGAAAACAAGCATTACCTTCATGGACTGTAAAGTAGTATGTAATTACCATACTATTTTAATTTTGTACTATGGGGATGTACCCATAAGATTTGAAAGAAAATAAAGATATGACAACGAAGGAATTTAATGAATATGTAAAGATGCGTAAGGCGCTTAATACAGGAGAAATACATCGTTTTATGGATGCCATGAGTAACGAGGCGAGACGGATCACATTCCTGTTGAATACGGCATACCGTACACCGGACGAAGTACGTGGGTTGCTTTCCGAATTGTTTGGTTATCAAGTGCCGTCGTCCCTTCGGGTATTTCCTCCGTTTTATGCGGATTTTGGAAAGAATATTACTGTTGGGGAGAACGTATTTATTAATGCCTGTTGTCATTTTCAAGATCATGGCGGGGTGACCATTGGCGATGGATGCCAAATTGGGCATAATGTTGTTTTCGCCACGCTCAACCACGGGTTAGCCCCGGAAGATCGTAAAACGACTTATCCGGCTCCTATTGTGTTGGGTAAAAATGTGTGGGTAGGTTCCAACGCAACAATTCTTCAAGGAGTAACCATTGGTGACAATGCTGTTATCGGTGCGGGTGCGGTCGTTACGAAAGATGTGGCGGCGAATGCGATTGTAGGTGGTGTTCCTGCACGTTTTATCAAAATGATAGACGGGTGAGGATATATTAATTGAAAGATATATTTACTTTATTTTACTCGGTTCTGCTGTTTTATAGAGAGTTCTTTATATATTTGAAAAAATGAACGAGGTAGTTCTAAAAATACAAATATATGATTACAGATATTCGTTTGAGAAGTCAGCAGTTGGTGAACCCAGCTTTTAATGATCCCAAGGAACTTGTGGCATGGATGGGGGCTTTGCAGGGGCAGGAGTATAGTATGGCGAAGTGGGCCGTGGGGTTACGGTTGAAGAAACCGGATATCCGGAAGGTGGAGGCGGCTTTGGAGAAAGGGGAGATATTGCGGACTCACGTGTTGCGCCCGACTTGGCACCTGGTGGTGGCGGAGGATATTCGATGGATGTTGAAATTGTCTGTCAGACGGGTGAAGTTGGCGTACGATTCGTATTGGAAAAATCATGGAATATCGGAAGAGTTGTATATCAAGAGTCTTGAAGTGATCGTGAGGGCTTTGGAGGGGAATCGCTACTTGACCCGTCAGGAGATTGGTGAGGAGTTGAACCGAGCGGGTGTTATCGTGGGGGATGATCTGGTCGGGTATTTTCTGGGAAGGGCGGAAGTTGACAGTATCATCTGTAATGGCGTGGATAAGGGAAATAAACGTACGTATGCTTTGCTGGATGAACGGGTGCCCCCGATGAAAGAGTTACACAAGGAAGAGGCTTTAGCAAAATTGGCGATCAAATATTTCAGAAGTCATTCCCCTGCCAGCTTGCAGGATTTTATCTGGTGGTCGGGGTTATCTATAACGGAAGCAAAACAGGCGGTTGGGTTGATTGATTCGGAACTGATTACGGAGAGGATTGGGGAGACGGACTGGTTAATCCATCATTCGTGTGCAAGGAATGTACGGGCGAAGCAGGTTATACATTTGTTACCCTCGTATGATGAATATCTTATTAGTTATAAAGATCGTTCGATGGCATTAGCGCCGGAATATTATAGGAAGGCTTTTAATACTTTTGGAATTTTCTACCCGGTGATTTTGCATAACGGGAAGATTGTCGGGAATTGGAATAAGTCAGCCAAGAAGAAACAATTCGGGGTAGAATCTTCTTTCTTTATACCGGGTATTGAGGTCGATGAGGGAGAGTTGGATAAGGCAAAAGAAAGGTTTAGAGTGTTTAATAACGAGGGGAATGACTGATGCCGGATCAGTCGAAATGTCGGTGCGGATGTGAGAACAGAAGCAATAAGAGAGAAGCGGGAAATTCGTCCCGTAAGGTTTTTAGGCCTGTCGTGATGTGAGTTTTCACGGTATTCACCGAAATATTTAATTCTTCGGCAATTTCTTTATACTTTTTACATTCGATAAAACTGAGTTTCATCACTTGCGAGCAACGTTCGGGGAGGAGTTCGATGCGGGCCAGAATGCGTTCCAACAATTCTTCCCGGGCGGAATCATCCGATAGCGTGTAAGTCGGGTCGTCGGCAAGGTGTTGACGCACGTGATTATTCTGGATTTTTTTATGTTCCAAGTAGTTCAATGCTCGGTTACGGGTGAGGCTGAACAGGTAGGGAAATATGGGGCGGGTGAAATCAATGGAGGCCCGGTGATACCATAAACTGAGGAACACGTCGTGTACAATGTCTTTGGAGGCATCCAGATCGTTTACCAAGCTCATGGCATGGAAACAGAGGGTACGATAGTGTTGCTTGAATAATTGTTCAAACACGAGGCTACTTTGTTTATTGTCTTGCACACGTTCCATAATCCGCTTTGGTTGTTTGCAAAGTTAGGAAAAGTGAAATTAAAAACAAAATAGCTCCTGATACGTATTCCTGTTTTTTTAATTAATTTTGGCGTTCAAAGATAAGATTATGGAATGGTTGAGTAGTTTATTAACAGAACATTCAGTGATTCAGGCAGTAATCGTGGTTTCACTGGTGTCTGCGGTGGGGCTGGCTTTAGGAAAAATCAGCATGTGGGGCGTGTCGTTGGGAGTAACTTTCGTGTTTTTTGTGGGTATCATGGCAGGACATTTCGGGTTGTCGATCGATCCGCAGATGTTGAATTATGCGGAGAGTTTCGGGTTGATTATTTTCGTGTATGCCTTGGGGGTACAGGTGGGACCCGGTTTTTTCTCTTCCTTGGGAAAGGGAGGGCTGAAATTGAATATGCTGGCCATGTTGGTGGTTTTGTTGGGAATCGTGATGACCTTGGGATTTCATTGGTCCACGGGAGTGTCGTTGCCGGATATGGTGGGAATTCTGAGTGGTGCGGTGACAAATACACCTGCTTTGGGTGCGGCTCAACAGACGTTGAAACAATTGAATGATCCTACGATTCAACAATCAGATCTGGCACTGGGGTGTGCCGTGGCTTATCC
>NZ_JBCOSQ010000044.1:0-43868 GCF_040920905.1 Butyricimonas sp. RTP31003st1_G1_RTP31003_210430
GCCGCCCATACGGGCGATATTCCTCTTGAGTGGAGATAGCTGAACACGATGAAGGCGACAATGGCCAATGCCATAATCCTTATCCATTTGGCTGTCCTGAGTTTTTCGATACATTCCCTTGTTTTCATGACCGTATATGGTTAATGGGTGAAACATGTCATTTCCAATTTCAGGGGCCGGAAAGCGGACCGCCTCCACCGGCAAGGTTTTCGGGGAAAATACCGGAACGCGAGTGAGGATGATTTTCCCCGAAACCTGCAAGGCCCGACCTTGCGGGTGGAAACGGGCGGTTCCGCTACCTTTGCCCTTGAATTGGAATGGCAGTGCATTATTTCCCCTTCCCTCCCTTGGGCTTGGGGAACGAGAGTTTCAGGTTGAAGTCCGCGTCAAAGGCTACCGCGGCGTCGAAAGAGGCCCCTTTCTTGCCCTTGACCCCCTTGATCAGCCTGGTGGAGCCGGAAGAGAAAAGCTGTTCCAGATGCTGGTCGGTCAGCTCCTTGTTCAGGAAACGGCGGAACACCAGCAGTCCGCACCCCTCATGGTCGCACTTGGCGACTTTTGCCTTCACTATCACATTGCCGGTCTTGCACTTGGGGCAGGTAAAGGCGCGTGACGACGGTTCGGGGAATTTGAGACGCAGTATCTCACCGGTCACTTTCCCGGTGTATTCCCGGATGGAGAGCATGAAGCTTTCCGGATCGAGGGTGTGCCCCTCTATCTGTGCCAGTGCCTTCTCCCATGTACCGGTCAGTTCGGCATCGGCCACCATCATGCCCTTGACCGACTCGTAGAGGTAAAGCCCCTTTTCCGTCGGGCGGATGCTCTTGCCGGAACGCTCGATATAGTCACGCTTGAAAAGGGTCGTGATGATGGCGGCACGGGTAGCGGGCGTGCCGA
This sequence comes from Butyricimonas sp. RTP31003st1_G1_RTP31003_210430, assembly GCF_040920905.1. Classification (NCBI taxonomy): domain Bacteria; kingdom Pseudomonadati; phylum Bacteroidota; class Bacteroidia; order Bacteroidales; family Odoribacteraceae; genus Butyricimonas; species Butyricimonas sp. RTP31003st1_G1_RTP31003_210430. The sequence continues at coordinate 898 of NZ_JBCOSQ010000044.1, forward strand.
TGCCCAGCTCCTTCACCGCTTCCCGTGCCTGTCCGTCAGCGATTTCCTTACCGCAGTTCTCCATGGCGGTGAGCAAGGTCGCTTCCGTGTAAAGGGGTCTGGGCAGGGTCTTTTTCTGTGCCAGCCCGTATCCCATGACCGGGATTTCCTCGCCTTCGGCAAACACCGCCGTTCCCCCGTTACCTTCCGGCTCGTCCTTTTCACGGTCTTCCTTCCGGGAGAACACGGCACGCCAGCCGGGATTGACGATGACGGCGGATTGTGAGCGGAAATCCATACCCTCGCACACGCACTCCATCTTCAGTGACTCTTTCTCGCAGCGTGGAGAGAAGGCTTCCAGCATCCTTCCGGCTATCATCTCATAAACAACCGCTTCCGCCTCGGACAGCCCTTCGGGAACGACGCCCGTGACGATCAGTGCATGGTGGTCGGTCACTTTCGTGGCGTCCACGCTCCGGGTGTTCAGGCCGGAAAGGTCGAAAGTCCGTCCGTATTCCCTGAACCAGGGCATGGTGATGACCTTTTCCAGCAAGGCCGGGACATGTGCCATGACATCCTCCGGGATATAACGGCTGCCCGTTCTCGGGTAGGAGACCAGTTTCTTTTCGTACAGGGACTGGGCGATGGAAAGGGTCTTGTCCGCCGAAAGGTCGTGGTGGATGTTGCAGTCCTTCTGTAGTGCGGTAAGGTCATACAGAAGCGGAGCCTGCTGAAATACCGTCTTTCGTTCTACCTTATTTATGGTCACCACAGAGTCGGAAGTAATGCGCCTGTACGCGGCCTCCGCCCCATTCTTGTCCCTGAAGTCCTCCGGGTGGAAGAACTGCCGGTGCACGTCGTCTTTTTTCAGCGCGATATGCAGCTGCCAGTATGGAGTGGAGACGAAGTTCCGGTTTTCCTTGAAGCGTGCGCATATCATGGCGAGCGTGGGAGTCTGCACACGGCCTATGGAGTTGTTCGCCGATCCGGAGGCTGTCGCCAGGGCGCGGCTCGCGTTCATGCCCACCAGCCAGTCGGCCTTCGCACGGCTGTCGGCGGCGGCATAGAGGCTGTCGTATCCGCTTCCCTCCCTGAGGTTCGCCATGCCCTCGCGGATGGCCTCGTCGGTAAGCGAGGAGATCCACAGCCGTCTGAAGGGCTTGGTATAGCCCAGATAAGAATATATCCACCGGAAGATAAGTTCCCCCTCGCGGCCCGCGTCCGTTGCCACGATGATGCTGTCGCATTTGGAGAATACTTCATCAATGATTTTGAGCTGTTTGCCGGCGGCGATGTCCGTCACCATCCCCCTGTCCGTGCGTATCTGCCGTGGCACAAGGCGGAACGGTTCGGGAATCATCGGGAGGTCTTCGGCGGTGGTCCTCGTGTAGCCGTATGTTCCCGGCAATGCCAGCGACACTAAATGTCCCAGCGCCCATGTCACCATGTAGCCGTTTCCTGTTATGTAGCCGTCCATTTTTTCTGTAGCCCCGACTACGCGGGCTATGTCCTGACCGACACTCGGTTTCTCTGCTATGATTGCTATCATGATTCGGATAAAATTTAAGCCGTTTCCCGCTTGCCGGTACGCGAAGACGGGAAACGGCGGTTATACATTCGGTTTACATATTATAAGAAGGCGGGGTTACTGTTCCACGGGCTTGATACCGAGGATTTCGAGCAGCGGGTCGCCGTCCTTGCGTACCAACTGGAGTGTGGCGTCCATCACCACGTCCACGCCGAGCAGCACCAGGCTGAGCGATACCACGTTTGTCTTCTCACCGCTGAGCAGCGTATCGAGTTCCCCGGCCATTTCCAGTTCATCCTTCAGGATGCCGATGGCTGCCAGCTCGTCCCAGTTCACGTCTTCCGCCTTGAAAGGCGTGTTGTTTTCCTTGTTCATTTCCATGTTCTGATTCTTTTGGGTTCAACATTCGTTTTGCTTTGACCGTCAGGCTATGCTCGCCCCCCTGGATTGGCGGTTTTCCTCTCCCTGTCTTTGTGTGGCGGACACCACGTTGCGCTGCGAGGCGTCGCGTCTGCGGTCGGGATTCTCGTTGTAGAAGTCCAGTCTGCCCTGGTTGAAGTTCGCCTTGACGTACTGCGAGATGGTCTTTCCGTCATACCCCTTGATGCCCTCGACCAGCACCGCCTTGCCGCTCTGGAGGTCGGCACGCTGCTTGCGGGTAAGCTCTACGTCCCATACCTTGGCCGGTATCTTGAACTCCTCGCGCTGGTCGAAGCCGTCCCGGGTGCGCGAGTAGCTCAGCCTGCCCGTTTCGAGGTCTGCCTTGATGAACGAGGAGAATTCCTCTCCCTTGCGGTTCACCATGTCGTTGAGGAAGATGGGCTTCCCTTCGCGCAACTCTTTCTGTTCCTCGGGAGTGATTTTCACGCCATTGATTTCATTCGGGATGTAGATTTCCCGTGCGCCTTCCGGGGAGTCGGGATTGTAGCGGGTGTAGGACGGGCGGCCTGTCGCCTCGTCGAGTTTCACGTAGGAGGAGAACAGTTCCCCGTCCTTGCGCTTCATGCCCTCCACGAAGATGGCCTTGCCCTCGTTCAGGTCGTCAATCTGCTTCTTGGTCAGTTCGACGCCTCCCAAAGACTGCCGGTTGAAGAGCTTGTCGTTCTCGAAGATGAATTCCACGCCCCTGCGCTCGGCGTTGACCTGGAGGTGGGCGTCGAACGGGTTGCCCGATCTGGCTGTCATTCCTTCGACGAATATCTTCTTGCCTTCCCGCAGGTCGTTCTGCTCCTGCTCGGTCAGTTCAACTCCGCTGATTTCACGCGGTATGAAGACATTCTCGGCTTTCATCGCCACCACCTCGTTGGTCAGCTTGTCGATGCTGACGAAAGAGGGGACATACTCGCCGTTGCGGTTCTTCAGTTCCACGACACGCCCCATGTTGCCCGTCTCAAGCAAATTTTTCTTGTCCTCGTCCGAGAAGATGTGCCCGAAGTAGGGACGGTCGAGGTCGGGTTTCTGCCGGATACCGTGGATGCCCAGCACGATGTCTCCGGAGCGGGACTGCTGGAACGAGAGCCTCGCGTCGGTGCGTAGCACGGCGGAGCCGAAGTTCATGCTGATGGGCACGACCTGGTTGGTCTTGTAGCCCCTGAGCATCTGGTCGAGCAGCCCCCGTTCCTGGAGTTCTTCACGGGAGAGCCCGAAGTTCTTCAGCTGCTCCCAGTTGATCATGGACTCGTTGTAGCGGTACTGGGGCTGCTGCTGCGTGCCGTCACCTTGGGCGGCCTGCTGCTGTGTTTCGTTTTTCTTTGCCATTTCTTCTTGATTTTGATGGTTGATACTTTGGTTTTCCTTGTCGCGGGGGACAATCTCGTACTGTTTGAGGAATTCCTCCACCGCGTCTGTCTTTTTTCCGGCGGCGAGGTCTTCGACGGCCTGCCGCACTTTCGGGTCGTCCAGCGTGTCTTCCTTGATGGAAAGGATGCCGAAGCGTGTCGGGTCCTTGAGCTGGCTCCAGAAGTTCTTCAGGAAATTCTCGAACATGTTCGCGTAACGGTCGATTTTGAGGAAGGAGTTGCGGTGCTCCTTGTCTGCCGGCACTGTTTCGTACCTGCCGTCCTTGTCGAGCTTGCTGACCGCCTGGAGGAGCAGCTCCATCTTGTCGAGGATAAGGACGATGTCACTCATCTGCTCGTTCTCGGTGACTTGCGGTTTGAGGGGTTCGTCCCTCACGTTTTTCTTTGCCATAACTTTGAGTTTTTAGCGTTGATAATTGTTGTTGTCACCGCAAATATATAGGCATAATTTTGATAAATGACTATGTTTCAATGCGTTAGGCTATCCATTTCATCAAGTGTCATCATGTTTCACCGCGAGAGGAAAGAGTGTGGGCCGGAAAATGGGAAAAACGGAGGGAGAAGCCGGAACAACGCACCAAAGCCCGAAAGCGGAAAAAAGGGGGAAGCGTACGGACAGCCGCAACCAATCGAGGAAAAACGGCAGGGACGACACGGAAAACGGAGGCAAACCGCAAGGACGGCACGCAAACGGCAAAGGAAAAACTGTAATATGCAGAGTTGGGAGCGAGCGCAGCCCTTGTCCCCGTTTGAGGTATCCCCTGATGGGACAGGAAGAAGATTTTGTTTGGAAAACTCCGGGTGGCGTGACCCATTGGGATATCATAACGCGGCAAAATATCCCCCGGCAGATTTTTTCATTGACCTTGTATTATGCGTCGTAGGTCGCTTCGCTTGCCAAGTCCCAAACCTTTCCGCAACTCGGACGGCAATACCGGAGCGTTTTTTCGGGCGGAAAATTACCGCAGGGAATTTTATGTCCCGAAAACCGAAGGCTTGAACGTGCAGGTATTCGCCTTCCGAGTTACCTTCTTGATGGGACTTGGTAAGGGAAGCGACATTAATAAGCCCGGCTATTGCTATTGGAGAAATTTGGTACTTTTCCCATTTTTTTCCAATAGAATAATCGCACTACAGATAATTTTTACTACTTTTGCAACATGAAAATACCAAGAGACAAATACTTACAAGAGCTGCAAAGTGTGATGCACAACGGAATGATTAAGATTATTACCGGTGTACGACGTTGTGGAAAATCTTACCTTCTATTTGAGTTATTCAAACAATCATTACTTGATAATGGCGTGAATGAAGATCATGTTATTCAAGTAGATTTGGAAAACCGACGTAGTAAAGATCTCAGGAATCCGGACACATTATTGGATTATATTGACGGGCATATTGTAGATAACGATATGTACTACATACTATTGGATGAGATTCAACTTGTTCCAGAATTTGAAGATGTACTCAATAGCTATCTGAAAATTAAAAATGCAGATGTATATGTGACCGGTAGTAATAGTCGAATGCTATCCAGTGATGTAAAAACCGAATTTCGTGGTCGAGGATATGAAATCAGAGTACATCCTTTAAGTTTTTCGGAATTTCTCAAGACAGGACAGTACGCAAGCGAACTTAACGCTCTGCAAGACTATATGATTTATGGAGGAATGCCGCAGATTGTGTCTTTTTCTGACAAAAAGAAGAAAGAAAACTATCTTAAATCATTGTTTCAGGGTACTTATATACGCGATATAAAAGAACGGTATAATATTAGGAATGATGATGATTTGAACGAACTTATAGACATTATAGCTTCTAATATCGGTTGCCTGACAAATCCGACAAACCTTGAAAATACATTCAAATCTGTGAAAGGTCATAGTATCTCAGATACAACCATACAGAGTTATCTCGGGATGTTACAAGATGCGTTTATGGTGGAAAAAGCCATTCGGTATGACATTAAAGGTAAGCATTACATCAATACACCTTCAAAATACTATTTTGAAGATGTAGGATTGCGCAATGCCCGTCTGAATTATCGTCAGATTGACGGTGGCCACCTTATGGAAAATATTATATATAATGAACTGCGTATCAGAGGGTATTCTGTTGATGTCGGGCAAGTGGAGGTGAGAACAACAAATGCCGAAGGAAAGAAAATACGAAAACTATTGGAAGTGGATTTTATTTGTAACAGTGGGAACAAACGTATGTATATACAATCAGCACTTGATATGCCTACTCCTGAGAAAATTGATCAGGAAACAAATTCACTTCGTCATATCAATGATGGATTCCCTAAAATAGTCATAGTTGGAGGCTTAACCCCTTCTTATGTGAATACTGATGGCATATCAATCATGAATGTGATTGACTTCCTTAAAGATACAGAAATGGGGCTATTGTAAATAATTACAATATGGGCAAAATGGTGTGCTAAAAATGGTGCGTAGGTCTCTATACAAGATGACCTACGCATCATTTTTATAATCCAGGATTCCTTTTAGAGATATACAAGTTCAAGTATGTATACTCCAGCCGTGTATGGGAGTCAGTGTAACCGCATAAGACTGGTCCGGTTTTCCATGGTAAAGCAATCCTCCGACAATACCGCTGCTTCCGTTAGCGGCCACTTCCGCAAAACCGAATGAATGTGGGGCGAAATCCCGGTAGAGTTCAATTTCATACCTGCCGTTTGAGTTCTTCTCCCATTGTTTGAGGCGTTCAATGCAATTCTGAAATGTTGTGTCGCCGATACTTTTGGCGTACTCCACTACCTTATCGTAGTGTTCCTGACATCTGATTTTCATAACATGATTTAATTGGATTTATAATAGTTCTTCGTATGTTCCGAAACCGATACACTCTGCTATGGTGAAATCTTCCCTGCCTTTGTCCGCCATGGATTTCATATCATTCAGGCTGTCGCAGTAGAAGAATATTTCATCGTCCTTTTCCGTATCGGCATCCATAGCCAAAGCAATTCTTGCCTCTTCCGTTTCCAACGTATCGTTCCACCGTATCACGCAATCCGCGTAATGAGGTTCACATCCTTTTTCTGTATAGAATTTAAGATAATGGCTTCCGATTTCCTTTCTGACCTCATCCGGCTTTTTCCATGAACTGTCATCCACGATTTCAAAACCCAGCCCTTCGACCAGCAGGCAAGTACCATTATCATATACCATCATGGTGCGTTTGCCGATGTGTTTTTTACGCATTTCCGCCCAGTCGGGTATATCCCAACGCTCGGTAGTCCATACCCCGCGATAGGCTTCAGATATGGAATTGTATTCGCTTAATGTTATCTTCTTCATGTCAATGTTTTTATAGGATACAGAAAGTTACCTTATAAGTCTTGCACGCCTTTCCGAATGCCGGATTGGTGTCGAATTCGTTGTATGACTCCCAATCCACCGACATGGTGTAACCGTTCGGAAAGTTTTCAACGATGAACTTGGTTATCATCTCCTTGTCTTCATCGGGCAGGAACAGTTCCTCGTCGATGCCGTACTCCAATGAAAAAATCGCCCATTCGGGAATGTTGTCCCAAACGATCGTCTTGCTGTTATTGTTATTCATAGTCCTGCTGATTATTGGGGTGAAACCATAAGTCTTTTTATAATTTCGTCAAGCTCCGTTTCCCACTTGTCCGCCCCCTCAATGAGTGACGGGTAGGTCAGCTGTTTCCACTGTCGGTAATCGAACAGTTTCATCCGTAGCGGATAGTAGTCGAACAGCTTCCTGTTGTCAGCGAATATTCTCAGGTGGTTGGTTCCCACCTCCATCAGTTTCAGTCCGTATCGGTCGATTATCTCTTTGAACCGTCCCATCGGTGTAAAGTTGCTTCTGCTCATACCTTTTGTTTTTTGAGTTAGACATCCCCGGCTTTGTAGAGCCGAGATTTTATTTCTTGCCTGCCCCGCCGTTCCGTGCCGGATTGCGCAAGGCTTTCGGGAAAAATACCGCAAGCGCAGCGAGGATGATTTTTCCGCGAAACCCGAAGGGCCCGGCCTTGCACAATCCATAAGGCACGGGACGAACTTTGCAGGCTGAAATAAAACAGCGGTGTCCTATTCCTCTTTTTTTCCGTCCTCCTGTGGAATCAGGTGTTTCAAATCCGGGTCATTGGCAATTCTTTCCATCTCATCTTCAATTATTTGCAGTACGTCCGCCTTGATACGGGAGTAGTTGCGGTCTATCTGCTGCTGCATGATGTCGTTACCGTCTGCATCCTTGAACTCGTTGATGACAGGGATTTTTTTGTAGGCTCTGGTCTCCGCCGCCACCTTCTCGTTATCGACGATGATACGGGCATGGAAAATCTTCTGCTCGATTTCCTCACCGAAGTTGTCCGCCACGCTGCCCACGAATGTACCCTGCGAGAGGTTGGCAATCTTGGAAGCGGGTATCAGGGAATCCAATTGCGTGTTGATGGAGGTGGATGTGTCCTGCCGGTTGATGGATATGGACTGCCTTTGCTGAAGGATTTTGCCGAAACGCTCCGAAAGGTTCTTTGCCGTTTCGCCTACCACCTGTCCGGAGAAAATATTGCCGACTGTATTTTGGATCACTTTCGCCTCTTTTTCACCGTAGTCACGGGTCAGCTGCGAGAAGTCCTGGAAGCCGAGACATACCGCCACCTTGTTGCTTCGGGCGGTGGCTATCAGGTTGTCGATGCCGCGGAAATAGATGGTCGGTAGCTCGTCTATAATAATGGAACTCTTCAGCTGTCCCTTCTTGTTCACCAACTTCACGATACGGGAATTGTACAGTCCCAAGGCCGCCGAATAGATGTTCTGCCTGTCAGGATTGTTTCCCACACAGAGGATTTTGGGCTGTTCCGGATTGTTCAGATCAAGTGTAAAATCATCGCCCGTCATCACCCAATACAACTGGGGTGAAATCATCCTCGAAAGCGGAATTTTTGCGGACGCTATCTGGCCCTGGAGCTGATCTTGCGCTCCAGATTGCCAGGCATCCATGAATGGGGAAAGGTAGTTTTCCAGCGAGGGATAAGAGGTAAGAATCGTGAAGATATCGGCATACGGCTTGTTAAGAAATTCTATCGCGTGGGGGAAGGTGCAATACTTGCCGTCTTTGTAAATCCGCAAGTACCAGATAATCGCCGCGAGCAGGATAATCGGTGACTCCACGAAGAAATCACCCTGTTTCTGTATCCAGGTCTTGTTCAAATTGAGCATTATCGTGTAGGCGGATTCGTAGGCATCGGAAATATCCACCATGAATTTGGGATTGATGGGATTGCACCTGTGCGAGCGTCGGGGGTCATCGAAGTTTATGACATAGAACTCCGGTTTAACCTTGTAATGTTCCTTGTGTTTAAGCAGGTGATTATAAGCTATTTCGGATAAATCCGGAAACTTGTAATCATAAATGTACATGGCAAAGGATTTCTCGATTTGCTGTTTGATGTAGTTGTTTACCACCGCGTAGGATTTCCCGCTGCCCGGTGTTCCAAGCACGATGGACGCACGAAAAACGTTTACAACGTTGATCCATCCGTCCCATTCCTTGCCCTGATACACGAACTTGGTCGGCAGGTTGACGGAATACTCGTTTTCCATAAAGCGGGTTTCCTGCATGAAACTCTCGTTGGCGGTGTTGAACACGTCCTCCATAAGGTTGTGTTTCAGCATACGGCTTATCCATACGCCCGACATCAAAAGAAGGATGTACCCGGCGGTCAGCGTTACCGTGTAAATGGCGGCATTGACCGTAGGATTGAACGGCAAATCAAGCATCCACCAGTTCATGAAGAACAATACAAGCCCCGAAAGGAAGGCGGTATATATCTTCCGCCAGGTCATCTTCTGGTTCTTCACGCCCTTCGTGCCCAAACATGACAGGGCAAGGAATATGACGGCGAATACTTTTGTCACCAGCAGGTTGCTGAAAAGCCCCGCCGTCCTCTGGAAATTCAGGAGTATCTTATCGACCACTCCGATGTTGATACCCGCATCCACGAATGCCCGGTAACAGAACCAATAAACGTGGATGACGACAAACACGATGGATATGGCACGCATGAACTCCATGACCTTTGCCAATCCTCTCAAATCATCTTCTTGTTGCATATTGAATAATTTTAATGGTGAATGAATACTGTTTTCAGGAGATACCCCGTGAGCGGCGTTTCTTTTTCTTCTTGCGTTGCAGCCTGCGTGCGAGAGCCTCTTCCTGCGGGTCGGGACCATTGGCTTCAAAATCGAAGATTCCGAAAGCCTGCCCGATGGCGTTTTCCATGTCGGCAGAGAAACTGCTTTGCCTGCTGATTTCCGGTGTGGGAGCATCCAAGTCAGGAATATTGTTCGGCCCATTGAACAATCGTTCAAAGGCATTTGCCGAGAACTCCTTTCCGAGCCGCGAGCCGTTATACACCTCCCTGTTCTTGTGGTCGATGAAAGTAGCACCGTAAATGCGGCCTTCATTATTTTCACGGAATACCACGTCTATTCCCTGCCTGTTGAGCAGGCGGATGAAGTCCTCCCGGTTGCCCCGGCAGCCGTGCATGGCGAGTGCGACACCGTTCCGTATCTTGGGCTGCCATTTCTTGTCCTTGTATTCACGGGCATTGAATCCGATACGCTTTTCCAGTCCTTCATAGCCGAAGCGTTTTCCGATAAGGGAGGACTTGATGGGCGTACATACCGGCTTGCCTGTATCGTCTGTCATGGTATAGACAATGCCGTTGTAAGGCGTCCCTTCAAATTCGCCCCTGACCTGCTTCGCCTCGATGTTGAAGCAGGACAGCAACGCGCTGTACTCCCCGAATGACTGAAAGCGGTAAGTGGAGAACACGCTCTTGAGGATGTTGGAAACTTGTTGCTTTACATCGCCATTCTGATAGTCTGCTTTTTTCAGATATGGTTCCAACATTTCCCTGCGTTTGTCCTCCACCTGCTTCAGTCCGAACTTGCGTTCCAGTTCCCGGCAGGCTTTCATCGAGCGATTCCACTCGTAGGCGTCATCTATCTTTTCCCCTTTCTCGTTCACGCAGGTGGAAACGATATGGATATGCCTGCGGTCTATGTCCTCGTGGATATACACGATGTAAGGCTGGTCGCCGTAGCCCATGCGTTGCATATACTCCCTTGCCAAATCCGCAAACTGGCTATCGGTCAGTTTGTCGTCCACAGAAGGATTAAGGGATATATGCAGTATGGGCTTTTCCGTATTCTTGTTGGCGAGCAGGTAGTTCTCGAATGCCCAAAGCGTGTTCCTCATGACCTGCTCCGGATTACCCGTGACATCGGCAATCATGCGGTTGCCCGAAATGATGCGTGCCGTGGAGTCGTCCACTTTCTGCTGGTTGTAGATGACAGCCCCATAGAGCGAGGCGCCCCTGTTGATTTTCGCCACCATGTCATTCCTCCTCCCTCTGCTTTTTGATAAGGTAGGTTTCCTCAAACTCATGGGTCAGCATGATGATCCGCTTGCTCAGCACCACCAGATCTATGGTCGTCTTTTCCAGATTGCGGAGCAGGGCGTATGCCCGTTTCTCCCCGAAATTGTTCTTGATTGCCTTGACCGTCTGGTTGTAGTTGTTGCCGATGGCCTGGAACTGGTGGTAGAAATTGGTAAGGCGGACATAGTAGTCCATCGTCGCCTTGTCGATTCTGACCACCTTGATTTCCTTTCCGAAAATCATTGCCTTGATGAATTTGGAGCGTTCCCTCAGTCCCGATTTTTGAAACTGGATATCGAACTTTACGTTCTCTTCCGAGTTTAGCCGCACCACATAACGGTACACGGCAGGGTCGGTTTTCGGTTTCCGCCCTACACCTTTTCTTGTTTTTCTGTTCTTGTTTTCTTCCATACGCATTGATGTTTTTTGTTTCTGATCTTCCGTCATGGATTCACGACTTTGGAGTGAATCCCACCCCGAGCCGGCAGGCGAGCGGCAAGTTGTTTTGAGTGCCCGAATTCATTTCGGGTGCCTCAAAACACAACTTGCTATTACCGCTTGGTAATGAATTTTCCTTCGTCAAATTAAATTTTGACCTTCAGCCTCATTCTTCGGCTTCGGGAAACCTCCGCAGCGGTATCCGTTCCGTTGTCGGTGCAAAGTTATGGCGGTTTATCCTGTTGTAAAATAGCGGGTTATATGTAACGTGATGACATATGGTGACACAGGTCGTCACCTCCCTTGAAACATAGTGATGATATGAAAAAATACCTTTTTATTTGCAACATAAACGGTAAAACAAACCAATAGTCAAGTAACTGTCCGTTGTATTGCTGGTTAGCGAAAACACTTGTTGCAACAGGTGGGCAGTGATTGTTTACTTGCTTTGTTAGGGCAGATAACTATCGGTTGGTCGGTTTGCCGATTGGTGAGCACAAAGTAACCATATCACTAACAAACCTTGTCACAAAGTAAACAACAGACAAGTAAAACAATAGTGTAATAAACCATTAAAAAAGTTCAGTTATGAAGAAGAATCCGTTATTCGTTGCGGTCAGCAACCAGAAAGGTGGGGTCGGCAAAAGTACCATGCTGGTAACGCTTGCCAGTCTCCTGAATTATTCGATGGATAAGAGTGTGGCCATCGTTGATTGTGACTCCACCCAGCGCAGCCTGTTCAATCTGAGGGAACGGGACATGGAGATGGTGGAGAAGAACAAGAAGTACATGGTGCTGTTGGAAGAGCAGAGGCTTAGGGGGTGCAGGATTTATCCTATCAGGCAGGCAAAGCCGGAGAATGCACGCCAGGTGGCCGGAGAGTTGGCGGCAAAAGCAGATTTTGATATCGTTTTCATAGATTTGCCAGGGTCTATGGACATATCCGGTGTGTTGCAGACCATTTTCAATGTGGATTATGTATTGACCCCCATTGCCGCTGACAATTTCGTTATGGACAGCAGTTTTGTCTTTGCCAAAAGCGTCATGAAGTTTTTGGAAAACCGGAAGAATATTCCTTTGAAAGACGTGTTCCTGTTCTGGACCAAGGTAAAGAAAAGAAGCAATACTGAAGTGCTTGACAACTATATGGCACTGATGAAGAAACAGGGGCTGAAAATTCTGGATTCAGCCATTCCGGACCTCTGCCGTTATGACAAGGAACTCTCATCCCGGACCCGCACCTATTTCCGCTGTTCACTCCTTCCACCGCCGGCAGGACAACTTAAAGGCAGCGGATTGCAGGAACTGGCAAATGAACTGATTGTAAAATTTAACCTGTAATTGAGGTATGGCAAAGAATATAGTAAAAGTAAATGAAGAGGAAATCAGGGGGTATATGGTCGGTAACATTCCTGATGCCATTGAGAAAGAGGATGTCATCGTGGTAGAAGTTCCAGCAGAGGAAACCGATAAAAGGCCGGATAAGGAAAAGGAAACAGCCTCGGAAAATCCCGAACCTCACCCAAAGCGTAAAAGTGAAAGCGGTTTCCGTCAGAAGTATCTGGTGAATACCCCCATGCCCGGACGTATCCAGGTGTACCTGAACCGCAAGCTGTACGACGAGATAAAGAATTATCTCAATGTGATAGCTCCCGAAGTAAGTATCGCGAGCTATATCAGTAACATCATAGCCGAGCATATAGAACTCAACATCGAGGAAATCACCCGAATGTATAAAGACCGTTTTTCACCCCCTAAAATTCAATAGTCATGGAAACAACATTAATTTATTTTTCAGTAAAAGCCATGTCGGCAACCTATATATTATATAAGGTATGGATGTTTATATTCAGTCCGAAAGTTTATAAATTCTGGGACAATCAGCTTCGTTATATGCGTATGGCACGTATCCGGTTATGGAAATCACGTAAAAAACGAATGGTGGAAAAAGCAAGGAAAGCCCGGTATAGGGCAAGACTGGACAAGGCTGAAGCATGGATCGCACAAGCGGAGAACGATATCCTAAAAGTCGGGCATGAAAAGAAAACCGAAACGCAGCCGAATCCCCTGGACGAGTACAATGAAGTAATCGGCAAGACGAAGATAGTCTATCTTGAAGACCCGGAAGTGGCGAGAAAAACTCCCACACGTTCTGAACCTATGAAAAAGGAACCCATAGAGGAGGATAAGGATATAAATACGGATGACGTGATTGATGACTTTACTCCCAAAAAAGGACTGACTGAATCAGAAAAACGGGAACTCATGTCAAATGACGGGTGCGTTCCTGACCCGGATTTTTCAAGGGCATTGACTTTTGAAGAACTGAACAATGTCGCTGATGTGCTTATTTCGGGAACGGATGACAGAAAGAAAATCCGAAATGCTGCCGAAACCCTGTACCAACTTCAGGATACAGACCTGTTCAGTTTTTTTTCAACCGAACTGAGTACTCAAAGCCAATTGGAAAAACTGCTCAAAGAAAATATGCCAAATGGAAAAGAGACATCAAAACAGTCTTTGGAACAGATTGGAATTGATTGGAATAAATACATGTAAATATGGAATCGAATATGAAGGACAAAAAACAACAAGCAGTACCGCAGTCAGAAGCAGAATCTTTTGGCATAAAAAGAAATCCTGCAGTTCGTGCCCCACGCATCTGTCTATCTGAAGAAGAAGTCATCAGAATTATGCGGAATGAAGACGCTATCAAAAAGAAGATAGGAAATCTTATTGATAGTATGCTTTGTGATGACTCGCAAATTTCAGAAATGGATAATACAAAAAATAAGACAGAGGCATTCGATATAGATGAATTCGTTTAATTGTTTCTTTTTGCTGTCATAGTTTCAGAAGGCATGTCGATGTGATATCGGCCTGCCTTTGATTTTTAAGTATTATTCAACTCTTTTGGCATTATCTAATCTCCTATGACAGTAAGAAATCAAAGACAAAATTTCTAAAGCATCTTGTTCACTCACTGGCCACTCAATTTTTGGTTGATGAGCTTCTGGATTCCTAAACATATTGCACAAACCTTCTAAGATTGCCTCGAAACCTTTCTGTTCATCTTTTTCCTGTTTGGATTTATACGAATTGATTACCAATATAGGATGATTAAACACATATTCCACTAACCGTATTCCATCAGTATTAATTAATGACAGTTGCCGTATTCTTGCAAATAACCCTTTGCAAGCTTCAAATACAGCATGAAAGTAGTTCTTATCAACTAGTTCTGTTGTGCAATATTTGAATATTTCTTGATGTGCATTCCTCATCTGAAGATTTACTAAAAGGTCATTTGCACGTTGTTGGGCTTCACTAATAGTTTTTGCAGTAGTAACGACCCTAAAACGGCCGTTTGATTGTAATTCATAACCTACATAAGATAGGCATTCATTAATCGCCTTTCTTTTTGTCTCAAAAATTTGATTATCTGTAAAACGCGCAGGGTTCAATACAATTTGGATGAATCTCAATATTTTGTTTGAACATTTATCAAAGTTCTGAACGGATGCAAGTGCACTGTAAAGCCTTTTCCATTTCGTTATTTCAGGAGTCACATCTTTAATATTACACTGCTGAAGGAAATAAGATATTTCAGATCCAGTAAGTCCATTCGATGTATCTCCTAGTATTTTTGAAATACGTTCCAATATACCTTGGTTTAAGCAATATCTTAGTTCCATAACTGTCAATATATATAAGTGTTATCAATAAATGTTGAACAAACTAATTTCATCAATGTCTATTACTGGAGTGTAACTATCCCTTACCCATTCAGTGCAAATTTTATATTGAGGAAACGCACCCTTATAGGGTTCATCTACCCAATCATTATTCCATAAATTAACGCCAGTCTCACCATTTACGATTTTACATATATTTTCAGTATATGTAACAGGGTGAGGCAAATTAAATGCTATACGTTGAATCCATATTTGAATTTCGCCAATATTCGGAAACCTCTGAAACTTCGCATAAACATTATTAACAATTCGCTCTCTTTCATCTGTCGAAGGAATTTTACTAAGGAGTTTACTGATGATAGAAAGAATTACCTTGTACGTTTTCGGACTATATAGTGCTATTTCTGTGAAAATTGATATCATCACAAGGTAATCGCCACAAATCGCAATTTTTTTGTTCAATCTTTGGGCAAAAGTTGTTAAAAGTTTTATTAGTGTACCGCTGTTTGGATGTTTTTTGGAAAATTGGTATATAAAAAGAGCCTCCTGCTGAAGATTGGACATTGTAGAGTATATCCTTTTCTGCGTTTTCCTATAAATTGGACCTTCTGAAATATATGCTTTCTTATCAGGTTTTATAGAATCACTGATGACATCTTCTGTCAGATATGTCTTTTTCCCATTCAATTGAAAATTGAGTTCTGCAAGAACTTCTTGAAGAAAGAATGCTATTCGTTCTGTATCCTCTTTTGAATTGCAAAAAATACGATAGTCATCTCGGTATCTTACTATATGATAGTTAGATATTCCATTTGTATTTAGTCTTTCGCTAAGTAGCTTATCTGCATACGCAAGTACTATTTCTGCAATAAAGTCAGATAACGTACTTCCCTGAGGTATACCATTTGTTTGACCATATTGCATACCTTGCATATAGTTGTCAATAATATTTCCCAATAGTCCTGACTTATTGCGTTTTTCTTTAGCTTGTTCTTTTCCCATCAATGCCCACGCAATGGTATGAGTATATATAGCACAGTAACAATTCGTAATATCGGTAACAAACATATATCTATAAGACAAAGCTAACTCAAGGCTTCTTTGTTCAACATTTTCCCACCAAGAACTTACTGATGCTGACATATGTGATTTGTCTGTGTCTCCTTTAACTTTAGGAATACTCGCAACTTCTATGTTTGGTACTTTCAGCTCAGCAAAGCGATCTTTTATCTCCTTCCAACTACTCTTATTTGTCATAGCCTTGACAAGCAGATAATAAAGGTATGGATTAATTAACTGAATAGGCCTATATGAATACTGTGCATCCTTCTTGACTAACATCTTATGATTTACGTTTTCATAATCAGAAGGCATTCTCTTAGGATCTTTTAGAATGTCTCTCAATTCTTTATTTCCGACAGAATTTTGGACATATTCTATCACGGGCTTAAAATCTATGTATTTGGGAAACTGCATATTACAATAGTTTTGCGATTCCAAGAAATACTGTCTTGCTTTTATATGCGAAAGTTCAAGAATGGTCTTCATCGACAATATTTTACTATATTTTTCTGATTGACTTTTATTATTCCTCAAATCCGCAACTAAGCTCTTCAGCGTCCTTCTTGCGTCTAAACGTCCTCTCATCACTGAATTAGCAGATAAATTGAGGCTGAAATACCCACTTCTGCCCACAATATCCCCTTGCCCCACTATGCGACTTGAGGCAATACGCAGTATCATACCCATAAGTTGTAGGCGTTATCCAAAATCAGTCTGAAAAATATCTGCGTAAGCATTATTACAGGTATAGATATTCAGCACATACCGCCTTGATGTTCTGATCCACTTGGCTGGTACAGAGACAAACCTGAAGACAAACGCTTTTATGCGACTTGTTGCATTGAGTCCGAACCTCTTTACGTCAAGTCTGTGGATAATGGCCTTGTAGAAATTACGGATAAGTGCCGTAAGAAGAAGGAACACAGTGTTCTCTGCCATGAAGGATTTGGGCAATCTGTCCCACCCGAAACCATTGTTCATATCATCGAAGATACGTTCCTTTCCTCCACGAAGGTTATAGAACTCGACAATTTCTCTTGTGGAAGATTCATAGTCGTTAGTCAGGATACAACGGTATGTGTATTCTCCTTCCCAAAGATCCAGCACACCGTCCATCCGTTTCTGTCTTTGAATCACAAGTCGGTATGCTTTACCCTTCCACTTCTCAACAAGAATAGAGTTCAATTCGAACTCAATGCCATTGATTTCCTCAGTCTTCCAGCCTCTAAGAGCAAAGATGTCATTGTAGAGCGAACTGCAGCGGTTTGCGCGGATATAGAAGGATTTGCTGTGTTTCTCTATTTCCTCCACGATTTCCTCGGAACATGATCCACAATCAGCTCTGAAACGATTGATTGTAAGTCCGTTCTGCTCAAATCTCTCAAAGAATCTCTTCAGCGTGTCCTTCTGATGAAAACGAACGTTGGTGTTACCATCGCTATTCTCAATGCCAACAATCAAGTCGTCAATAACCGCCACGCCAGGGCGATAACCAAGGAACTTCTTGTATGTAGGCTTTGCATCATACTTCTCAGTCTCTATGAACTGATGGTCGAAATCAACATCATACATCTCGCCCTCTTTCAGTTGGCCGGATGCAAACATACAATTGAGCAGTAAGGTATTGAGTGTGTCAGCCGTGTTGAAATCGTAGTTCTTACCCGTATCTGATGTGTATGAGATGTTTCCTTGCGTCAGTTCCTTTATCGCTCTGAGGATAGTATCAGAACTACAAGTACGAAGTGTCGGATGGAGCGAGAGATGGTTCATCAAATGAGTAGTGACATCCTCAATGCATGAGCCACCACAGAAGTAGATACTCATGAGGGAACGGACGATTTCACTGTACTGATAACCGAACGAGCTACACCTTAGACCGAGTGTCGAGTCGATTACAGATGACAATGTGGAGTCAAATTGCTCCATGATTGAAAATATTCCTCCAAAAGGAGTGAGCTTCTCGGATTTTATTTGTATTTTTGCCATGCCTGATGAGGTTTTGTTTGATTATTTTTTTGCAACACTAAGTTAAGTGAATCCTCTGACATGGCAAAATCCTGAGCAACTTTTTGTTGCTCAGGTACTTAAAAAAAATATTTTATAATAGTGTTGCGGAATTAAGGTTATTGACGACACTTATGTGTTTATATATCTAAACTATCTTCTTTGAGTAAGAAATCAAATAACCCGACTGTGAGAATCCCTTCCTCATTTCGGCGAGGCATAATGTGATCTTTGACAACAATGATTTTCTTGAATGAATCATTGATATTCGTCAACGAACGGGATTCCTGTATTTCTTTCTCTCTATCCGGTATAGACAATGCCGACTGTATATAGTACTTCTTGCTGCCAAGAGTCGCTATAAAATCCACTTCAAGGTGGATGCGAGTCCACTTCCCGTCCTTATCCGGCTTCTTTATCTCCACCATTCCAACATCGACACTATAACCACGGACAATCAATTCATTGTAAATGATGTTTTCCATGATATGCGTTTCCTCTTGTTGGCGCATATCAAGAATGGCATTTCTTAAGCCAATGTCCGTAAAATAATACTTGGAAAGCGTATTGATGTACTTCTTTCCTTTAACGTCGTAACGTACAGCCCTATTCAAGAGGAACGATTCTGACAAGTAGTTCAGATATTTGGAAATAGTTTGACTGCCAATTTTCACATTTTTCAAACTTTTGAAAGTATTCGACAATTTTGTAGGGTTGCATGGAGCACCTATAGATGATGCCATAATGAGAAGTAATTCACGCATTTCATTCTCATTCTTGATTTTGTGCCTCTCGATAATATCTGCCAAATAAACAGTCTCAAATAGATTTTTCAGATAGTTTATCTTCTTTTGTTCGGTTTCAAATGACTGGACAAGAGGTAAACCACCGTAGGTGAAGTATTCGCGCCACGCATCTTGTTTGTCTCCACCTTTAGCCAAATAAAATTCAGAAAAAGACAGAGGATTTACATGAATCGTCTCTCCCCGGCCTCTAAACTCCGTTGGAATATCGGATGACAGGAAATGGGAATTGCTTCCTGTTACATACGTATCGGCATTTTCGATATGGCGGAAACTGTTCAATACATCGACAAATTCATCCATCAGCTGTACCTCATCAATAATGATATAGTAAAGTTCCTTGTCCTTGATTCTGTCGTGAACATAGTGAAGCATCATATCCGGATTCCTTAAATCCTTGTTCATCCGATCTTCAAGGTCAATCCGGATAATGTGATCATCTGCAATTCCATTTTCCAACAAATAGTGGTAGAATAAAACATTCAGCAGGTATGACTTGCCGCATCTGCGGATTCCTGTCACTACCTTGATAAAACCATCTTGACGGCTTTCTATCAGTTGCTGAAGATATCTGTCTCTTTTTATTTCCATCATCACATTAAATTTCTGCCAATATTGGCATTTTTTTACAATACAAAGGTAATGACTATAATCCGTCCATGCAAGGATTATATTATTTTTTTGCCAATATTGGCACTTATATATTATGGACTACCCGTTGGCGGAATTAATTTAGTGCATACTTAATTCTGCCAATGGGCTTGTTGTTGATGAAGTTTACGTATTGCAGAATGGTAAGTGCACTAATTTTGCCGATGATTCTGGCAAACAAACCATTCGTTATTTTCGCATAGTTTCTGATGGCCAAGAACTGGTCTGTAAGTTGTGAGAATATTGTCTCAATCCTCTTTCTTGCCTTTGCAAACGGAATGAATGTCGGCTTCCAGTCCTTCTGGTTGAGCCGATACGGACACTCCAGTCTTATGTGTGCGGTTTCGAACAAGTCAAGCTGTACATCAGCTCCAATATACCCTTTGTCGCCATAGATGCTACAGTCGTGATAAGCATGTTTCACATCCTTCATATAATGGAGATCAGCCGCACTTGCCTTTGAGAGATCATAGGAATGGATAACTCCACATAACCAACAGAGAGCGTGTAACTTATAACCAAAATAATACGTGTTCTGCGAAGCGCAGAAACCGAAGTCTGGAGCTTGCGAGAAATCACCGGTACGTCCCATCTTGCATCGTTTCCCTCTTGCAACCCTACAGACCTCTATTGGCTTGGAGTCAACAAAGAATTGTTCCTCTCCACCATCCATTTCCATGGCAACCCTTTTGCGCAGTTCCTCACACAAGCCTGCAGTTTTCTTCCTGCGGTCATTGAACTGTCTCCTTGATATGAGATTGGGAATGCAGTCCTTGTACTCTTGCAATTTATAGTCGAACAACCACTTCTCACTATCAATGCTCTCTGTCTCTGCTGTCAGGGACAGTGCCACTACTTCCAAGTCAGAAAACTTAGGAACAGGACCACGGCGTGGAACATTACCCGATTCATTGACGAGATTTTCAGAGAATTGCTTGCATATCTCAAGTATTTTGACGAATTTTGTATAAAGGTTGTACATACGATGGTTTGAACTTAATGTTTTGATTGTCGCTAAGTTACTAAAAATCAACGATATGTGCAACTTTTTACTCATCTTTATCAACTTAAATTAATTCCGCCAACGGGTAACAATCAATTAAAAAACAACTTGTTATGGTAAAGAAATTTTTAACAATCATGTTTGCTTCAGTGATGGCAATGCTCGCTTTCACTGCTTACAGCAACGACGATGAGCCACAAGGACCGTCTGGAGAAAAAATGTTGGAGAATATCGACAAGATAATAGTCGACCAAGCTGATGCCGGAAATCTCTATCAGAAAAAGGATGATGCTGCCCGGTTTATATTGGTAGCAGACTCAAAGGAGGCTGCCCATGGAGTGTGTGAGAAGTTCATTCTCGATCAGTGGGACGGAAAGCAACGCACAGTCAAACTCCCTGACAACTGCGGCAGAATCTCACTCACACCCGGTTCGGACGAAAGTATCTTTTACACCGTTTCGTTCAATGCTCTCAAGAATTTCAAAGAACCGGACATGACAGTCGTAATCGTTCCGGAGGAATACATGGACGGGGATAATCTTGCTATAGACCAATACTTCCCGGCAAGATGGACTGAAAAATGTCCCAATTGTGGTCATAAGTGGAAAACATTTGCATCCGGACCATATACATGCTCCGAATGTGGTCATAAGTTTGATTAGTATGCACAATACTTTCCGCGCTATCTTGGCAATGACAACGTTCCTGGTAACAGGAGCGTTGTCATCCTGTAATCATACCGATGAGTTGGAGCCGGAATCTCCGGCACCACAGATTGTTTTTCTCTTCTCTCCGGGGGGATTGGGTGACATGAGCTATAATGACCGTATACTTGAGGGTGTTCAGAGATTCAAGATGGAAAACGGAGATATAGACATCTATATCTACTCCCCGGAATCCCTGCAAGAGGCTGAGAAAATTTTTGCGGACTGGCTTGAACGTCCCCAAAGCAGCATACCCGTGCTTTTTGTATTAGGTAGCAGTGATTATGAGCCAATGGCGGAACTTTATCTGGCAGAACACGACTTGACACCCAACAAAAGTATTCTGCTTTTTGAAAGCCGGAAACAGTATAAGGACGAGAACATCCATACCTTCCAGATTTCGATGTTCGGGGCTTCATACCTTGCAGGAGTATGTGCAAGAAAATGTTCTGAGATGACACCTCTGGTGCTGCTTGCCAATAATACCGACAGCCCCATCAACATAGCCAAGGACGGTTTTATTGCAGGCTATGGCAGTGACTGCGATGTGGAGTATCTGGCGGATGATTGGACGGGATATGTGTCGGCTTCGCTCGCTTACCGGAAAATGAGCGATTGGGCGGTTGATTACGACTTCATCTTTCCGGTGGCAGGTGGCTCCAACGCCGGTATATACCGCTACTCCCGTGAATTTGAGGTCTCACCGTACCTTGCAGGTATGGACATCGATCAGTCAAGCCTCTCCAACCGGATTACGGGTTCGGTCATTAAGCATATTGACCAATTGATTTACAGGTATCTGACGGAATGGGTCGTCACAGGGGATATGCCGGAGAACCAACTTTACGGTCTTGAAAGCGGGTATGCCGACTGGCTGGTCGCACCCCGATACGTGAATGATTTCAGCAGCTTAGTCAATGGAATGCGCCCTCAGGCTATGATTTTTGAGAAAGAGTATTATGAAACAAGTGGTTATTAAACTTATTGCACCGCTCCTCTGCCTGATTGGTCTGTGGAGCTGTTCGGACGATGAGCCTTCCCTGTCTCCTGACAACAAGCAGTGGACAGAGAAGGTTGTTGCCGTGGTGCTTCCCATGGAGAAAGGGCTTGATGTGCATTGGAAAAGGACATTGGGAATGTTTACAACCAACTTTGAGCGTGCATTCAAGAACCACGAAGCGGGTATAAGGTTAAAGTTTGAATACTACGATGAGGCAAAGACCGATGTGCGGGAACTTGCCCGGTCGCTGGCATTCAACGACGAGGTGTATGCCGTAATCGGCGGGCTGTATTCTTCCAATGCGGCAATCCTCGCGGCGGAACTGACTATTGTGGGCAAAACATTCTTCACTCTCGCCACCGCCGAACAACTGGTTCGTGCATACGCATCGACAGGCTATCTTTGGGCGATGACCGAGACCGACATTACGCAATGTGAGGTGCTTCTCTCCAAGGTGATTAACTATGAGGGTAAAAGTGTGGCACTTTTGGTCAAGGAGAACGACGGTTACGGACAAACGTTCATTGACTGGTTCGCATTTCAAGCACGCGAACTGGGCTTGGAAAACATGGGATGCTATGCTTACACCTCTGACAATATAGCTGATGTGTCTCGCCAAGCCATGCAGTCAGGTGCAGAGTATGTGATATGTATCCCCTCTGAAATAGAAGAGATGAAGCCGATGCTTGAAGCGCATAAAGCACAAAGTCTGAACGGGCGCAGTGTACCGCGGATGTTGTTTTCGGATACCGCCTACGGTGCGGATGTACTCAAGATTCACGGTGATGCCGCCGAAGGCATAGAGGGAGTCGCATTTGGTGCCGACCCTGAGTCGGGGTTTGACGTAAGTTACAGGACCTTTTTCAATGCTACGCCTACTCTTGGAGAATCTCAGCTCTACGATGCCGCTATGCTCATCGGCTATGCCGCATGGTACCAGCAGTTCAGACCGGAGTTGTCGTTACAGAAATCATTAAGGGCCGTTGTTTCGGGTGAAGGCTTGAACATGGGCAGCTGGACAGGTGAGGATATGGGGCTTGTGGTGGATGCGCTCGCTGCCGGAAAGTCGCCCTATGTCCGTGGAGCGTCAGGACATTTAAGGTTCGATGCCAAGGTGTTTACCAATGTACTTGCCACCACTTACTATAATTTCAAGGTTTACAACGGACAGTACATCATCCTTGACTATAACACCAGCGACGGGGGGAACCGCACGGATGCGACACTTGCCGGTTGGAACTGGAAAGCCTCCCGGATGCAGGATTTCGACAATTCAGGAGAATTCAATTACCCTGCACATACCGGCAACTGGGCACTCCTTGTCGCTTCCTCCAAGGAATGGACCAATTACCGCCATCAGGCAGATGTGCTCGCTATCTATCAGCAGCTCAGACAAGCCGGATATACCGACGACCGTATCATTCTCATTGTCGAGGATGACATAGCCGATAATATATCAAATCCCAACAAGGGAGTCATACAGGTGACTATCGGGGGAAACAATGTATACGAAAATGTAGAGATTGATTATCGTATGTCATCGTTGAATACAAAAGATATACTTGCCATTCTCAGTGGCGAAAAAAGCGAAAAACTGCCCACGGTAATCGAATCTACTGAGAACGACAACCTGTTCGTTTTCTGGAGCGGACACGGTGTGCCGGGGGCCATGTGTTGGGATGAGGAAGCTTACGCCATGACAGGCGATAAACTGTCTTCTGTTTTTGAGGATATGAACCGCAAAAGGCGTTACCGTAAACTTCTCATGATGGTGGAGGCTTGTTTTTCGGGCGGTGTGATGAAGCAGTGCGAGGGCATCCCCGGGATGCTGTTCGTCACTGCGGCCAACGGCGACGAAACATCCAAGGCTGATGTCTTCAATTCAGAGATGAAAGTGTGGATGAGCAACCGTTTCACCTCCACCTTTATCGAACAAATAACCGATAACAAGGAGGTGGCTATGCGCGACCTCTATTACCGGCTGTTCATCAATACTGTCGGAAGCCATGTTATGGTGTATAATGCTGAAAACTATGGCAATCTTTATTCAGCCAATATGTCAGAATTTATAAATTCAATAGTTCGTTAAAAAATAGCCACGCCTAAGCGGCTCTGGCAGTAAATAAAATGAGTTCTTTGAAAAGTTTGTCAATAACTTGCATGTCTGGGTTAATCCCGAACACGCAAATAAATCGTTCAAGCATATAAGCATTGTGTATAAAAGACTTGCAGGAGGATATGGAATAGGTTATTCCGAGCCTCTTACATGCCGCTTTGGCCAAGTTGACAGCAGCAAGCGATGCATTGAAGTGAAAATCCAACTTTCTGAAGTCGGTTGACTGACAGTTGGTGATTCCTGCATGTTGCTTACCATCTCTCAAAATTCCAATTGGAACCTGGTTCTGTAATAATCCAGAACCTCCCGTCCATCCATCGAATCGTCTGTAGAGAAGTAAAGCTGCCACTTGTCTGTCCTCCCGTCCATCGGATACCAGATGGCTAAGGAAACATACCTTTTGAGAGCTTTTGCATATACCCTCAATCCGTATAGCTTTCCTTTGTTCACCTCGTATTCCTTGCACCGGGTCAGATCCAGATTGGCAAAGTCGATTCTTCCGTCAAACCACTTTGGATGGCCACGTTTTCCTGTTTTCTTTTCCAATGTCGGATAGTATAGGACTACGTCATTCCTAAAGCGGCTGATGACATGGAAATCACTCTCACACATAGGCGTTATGAAAGTTTCCTTGGAAAAGAATGCGTCTGCAACCAGCGTTTTGGATATGCTCTGTAGGCTTGTCTTTTCTACTGATGAGATAGCTACTATACCAGTCAACCAGGTTCTTGTCCATATTATCCAAGGTTTTACAATCCGGTGTCTGAATGGAACCTAAAGTCATGCATTCATGGTTGTCGATGTCTATGACACCGATGCCCATGATTTCCAATCCACGCTTGTACTCTCCTGCACAACCAGACCAGAAGTAACCTATCCAAGGTGTCTTCTTGCCTGATTTGGGGATATAGGAAGGATCGATGGCGATGGCTTTTCTTTTACCTGTGAGATGCTTGCTGATGATAGAGCCGTTGAACGCAAACCAGTCGAAAGTTTCATGCTCAAAAAGGTTACGGTAGGTCTGTTCCGAAAAACGTCCATACCTACCCAATTGGAGGAAGTTTATACGATCAGGGATGGCCATGAATAATTTCATTGCATCCATGAACGTTTTTTCAAAAGGTTTGTGTATATTCACGACTGATTTGAGAGCCGATAGGCACTCGGATTGGTATTGCATAAGGAGTGTTTCTTTAGTCATAATCAGAAGAGTTGGGAGACTTCTAATTTACTAAAAATCAACGAATTATGCAATACTTTCCACCTTTATTACCAGCAGGTTAGCACTCTTTTTTCAGTACATTTCTTCATGCTTAACCATTCGTTTTTGACAACATTTCAATGACCTCTTTAGTGTTTTCGAACCAGCTTTTGCCGGTTCTATTGTTTAACTTTTAATTTTTCGGTAAAAATTTACCGAAGTATTGTAAATTTCAAAAACAATAAATCAAAATGAAAAGTTCAATCAAAAAAATGTCAGCACTGCTGACGATGATGGCTGTCGCCATCCTTACTTTCACCTTCACCGCTTGCAGCGATGATGACGATCCTGTGACGGAAGTGACTTACACCTACGGCTTCTCCAGCATGTCGGCCTCACACCCCGACTTTCTCGAAGAGATGGGGAAAATAGAGAACGCCTTCCAGTCAGCCCTCGGTATCACCGGCAAGCTCTTCACCAAGAAAGGTACGATAGAAGAATGTGACAAACAGGTTTATGAGGCTTGCCGGAAAGCATTCGATTCGCTCAAAAGCGAGGCCTGGCAAGGGGATTACACCTTCCAGGTTACGAACGTAGGAACAGGCAAGGTGGTATGCACGGCTACATTCTGTGCCGACAACGAAAACTTTATATAGTTTTATTAGCATGACCTGTTGGCGGAATTAAAATAGCGCATATTTAACTCTGCCAATAGGCTTTTCATTTTTGTAGTTAATATATTGAAGGATTGTAAGTGCGCTAATCTTCCCAATAATCCGGGCAAACAATCCATCTGTATCTTTCGCATAATTCCTTATAATCATAAACTGGTCACACAATTGCGAGAATAGGGTTTCAATTCTTTTTCTCGCTTTGGCAAAAGCTGGGAATGTTGGCTTCCATTCTTTTTGATTACATCTGTATGGTACCTCCAATCTGATATTGGCAGTTTCAAACAAATCCAATTGCACTTGGGCACTTATATATCCTCTGTCCCCTATGACTGTACAATTACTATAATCCACTTTCACATCCTTCAGGTAATGAATGTCATGCACACTTGCCTTAGTGAGGTCAAAGGAATGGATGATACCACTTAACCAGCAGACTGCATGGAGTTTATACCCATAATAATACATGCTTTGTGATGCGCAGTATCCTACCCCAGGTGCTTTTCTAAAATCCTTCTTTCCCATACTGCAACGTTTGGAACGGGCAATACGACATACTTCTATCGGTTTCGAATCAATACAGAAATAGTCTTCACCACCATCCATTTTAGAAACCATTCTTTCTCGGATTGCATTACATAGGGAGGAAGTTATTTTACGCCTGTCATTGTATTGTCGGCGGGAAATAAGGTTGGGTATTTCAACCCTATATTCCTGTAGCTTTGCAAACAACAGCGACTCACTGTCAATACCAACAGCCTCTGATGCCATGTTCAAAGCCACTACTTCAAGGTCTGAGAATTTAGGGACGACTCCTCGTCTTGGTACATTCCCGGATTCATTGACTAAATTGCCGGCAATTTGCTTGCATATGTTCAGTAATTTTGCGAATATTGCATATAAGTTGTGCATACGATATTTGTCTATTAAAAGTTTAGTCACCTTTAATTTACTAAATATCAACAATATGCACAACTTTTTAAACATAAATCTTTTATAATTTATAGGTATAGGCGTTTAGAGCGCACTACATTCACAGCTGATTATCAGTCAGTTTTCTTTTGACAAATCATTCGACGAAGTAGCATATCGAAGATTGTGTCCATATTATTACGGCGGTTGAACCTGAAATGATACTCGTCAAGGTATCCTTGAAGATGCTCTTTGGAGCAATGGTGGTGTATTCCACGCAACCATCCCTTTATGTTCATGATGTGAATATGAATCTGTGGATGCCCTTTGCCCTTATCCGAAGGGCGTTGCTCCAATTTTGGATAATCTTTCTTTAACGGCAGGTAGCCTGACCATTCATCGGTTATGACTTTTGCGTCCTTTGATATGTATCTGTCGAAGAACGGACGAAAAGAACTTGCCGAAGCATCATCTATCACTTGGGCATACGCACGTCCCACGCCGTCTCGGACAATCTCCAACGCGACTATCACAAGCTTCTTTTTGCCTTCCGTGCTTCGTCCAATGATTCCTTCCTCTTCTCCTCCGATATAAAACTCATCGACATGTACCTCTCCTTTAAGAGGATAATTACCGCTGCTCCGCATGGCTTTCTGTATCTTACGCTTGAATTCCCATACGGTTTTCTGACGCATACAATATTCTTCCGCCAGTTCCAAAGAGGACATCCATTTCTTCTTTGTCGATATTTTGAAGGCTATGTGGAAAGCGTAGACAAGCGGGAATTTTATCTTGTCGAACATGCTTCCGCTGGTAACGCTCTCGTCATACTTACAGCGTGTACAACGGCGAGAATAGGGATATCTGTCATTGCAATAATTGGTATGACCGCATTTCTTGCATTTGAAGCCGTCTGCCCACTTTATCGAGGACAAGTACTCAAGGCATGAGGCATCATCGGTAAAACGACTATAAAATTTGATTGATTCCACTCCTTTGAATTTATCGCGTTGTTCCATGCCTGCAAAAGTAGGCAAAATCCATAAAGTTAGTGCGCACTAAACGCCTATACCTATAATTTAATTCCGCCAACAGGTATGGACTATAAGATAATGCTGACAAACAAGTATTTAAGAGAAATCAATGCAAAAATTCTATCTTTGCAAAAAAAATGAACGATGGCAATGACAAAAGCGATATTGGAAAAATGGATGGTGGCGCAGAAGCGTCACCGCCTTTCGGACAAGCAGGTACAGATGGCCCGTGAACTGGGTCTGAACCCCGACAAGCTCGGCAAGATAGACAACCACAAGCAGGAGGCATGGAAAGCCCCGCTTCCGCAGTTCATTGAAAGTATCTATTTCAAACGATTCAAGCGTGAAAACCCGGAAACGGTCAAGCCCTTAAAGCAGATTATGGCTGAAATGGAGGTCAAGAAGAAGCAACAGAAAGCGAAGAAGGAGGAACGGAGGAAACAGCGTGCCCTCTCTTCCGGTTCTGAGGAATAGGTAATGTATATATGAAAAGAAGCGAAGTGTGAAGGCCGACCGGCTTTCACACTTCGCTTTTCCATTCCAATACAGACAGCCGCTATTTCATCCTTTCATAAAGATTGATGACCGACTTTCCGCTTTCCAACGCCTTGTTCACCGTGTAGAATGTTCCCCCTTTCGGTACAAGATCCCAATAGGCTATGACTGTATCCGCTTTACGCACCATGTATTCATCCCTGCGAAGGTAGCAGCCCTTGTGGTAATTCTCGGAAACCATGACCACCCGGTCCATCCTTTCCAACAGACGGGCATACAACAGCTGGTCTTCCGCTTCAAACCACAAGGGCTGTTTCCGAAAAGGTACTGCCGCTATGAGCTTGATATCTTCGTATCTCTCCCTGACCTGCAAGACCGCCTCCGCAGCAGTCATATCAAATCCGCTGGCCATCCCGGTGTAGTATTCCTTGTATCCCTGCCCGTACAGTTCTGTTACCACTCCGGTCACAGCTTCCCTGATTTGTGCAAGTATCCGGGAATCGTTTCCGGACCCTTGCAGAATACGTTCCTTACGGTGTCCCGTGAAAGCCACTGTCTGATTGTTTCTTGTTTCCATGTTATCTTCTGTTTTTTGTTTTTACATATATCCATTCAAACCGAACGGTATTTTATTTCCTGAAGGCTTTTCCGCCCCGGTCCGGAATCCCGCAAGGCTTGCCGTGAAAAAATACCGCAAGCGCAGCGAGGATGATTATTTCACGGCAACCAGCCCGCAGGGCCGCCTTGCCGGGTTTCCCGGGACACGGGGCTACCTTTGCCGGAAGAAATGAAATGCCGCTTTCTCCTTATCCCTGTTTTTACTGTTTCATATTGCCGGGAAAACCCTTTTTGAATGCTTGAAAACCCCTTGCCGATGTAACGTGACGTCATAAGGTGTCACAAGTCGTACAGTTTGTAAATCAATGGATTAAGCACTATATATTCGCAGTCGAAATCATTTTTGTCTCACCAATTAAAAGTTTCGACACATGAAAAAAAGATTCTTTTTGGCAGCCATGACGCTGCTGGTTTCAATGGGGGCTTTCGCCCAAGGCAACGGTATCGCCGGTATCTCGGAAGCGACCAACATGGTCACTTCGTATTTCGATCCCGGAACCAAGTTGATTTACGCCATCGGCGCCGTTATCGGCCTTATCGGGGGCGTGAAGGTATATTCCAAGTTCTCGTCGGGTGACCCGGACACTTCAAAGACCGCCGCCAGCTGGTTCGGTGCGTGTATCTTCCTGATTGTGGCTGCCACCATCTTACGTTCATTCTTCCTGTAATATGGCGAAGTATCCTGTCAACAAGGGAATCGGTCGCAGCCCGGAGTTCAAGGGACTCAAGAGCCAGTACCTGTTCATCTTTGCCGGAGGGTTGCTCGCCCTGTTCGTGGTGTTCGTCATCATGTACATGGCAGGCATAGGCCAGTGGGTCTGCATCGGTTTCGGGGTCATCTCCGCATTGGTGCTGGTCTGGGCGACCTTCAGCATGAACACGAAATACGGCGAATGGGGGCTTATGAAACTCCATGCGCTGCGCAGCCATCCCCGCTACATCATCAGCCGGAGAAAGTTCCTCCGGTTGTTTTCTTCAACTATTAAAAACAGAAAGGCATGAAAAACGTAATGAAAACAGCCACGCTGGAAAGCAAGTTTCCGTTATTGGCCGTGGAGAACGGCTGCATCATCAGCAAGGATGCGGACATCACCGTGGCATACCGGGTGGAACTGCCGGAACTCTTCACGCTGACACGGGCCGAGTACGAGTCCATGCACTCCACCTGGGCGAAGGCGGTCAAGGTATTGCCGAACTACAGCATCGTGCATAAGCAGGACTTCTTCATCGAAGAGGGTTACAGGCCGGACATCTGCAAGGAAGACCTGAGTTTTCTGAGCCGCAGTTTCGAGCGGCATTTCAACGAACGGCCGTACTTGCAGCACACCTGTTACCTTTTCCTGACGAAGACCACGAAAGAGCACAGCCGGACAACCAGCAGTTTCAACGCGCTTACACGGGGATTCATCATTCCCAAAGAGATGCAGGACAAGGAAACCGTTACCCGTTTTATGGAAAGTTGCGGGCAGTTCGAGCGCATCGTGAACGACAGCGGTCTGATCCGTATCATCCGCCTGACGGATGAGGAAATTATCGGAACCAAGAATTCAGCCGGCATCATAGAGAAATATTTTTCCATGTCCCAGGAAGACACCACCTGCTTGCAGGATCTGTCTCTCGGTGCAGGGGAAATGAAGGTCGGGGACAATTACCTTTGCCTTCATACGCTTTCCGATCCGGAAGACCTGCCGTCAAACGTATCCACCGACTGCCGGTATGAACGGCTTTCGACAGACCGGAGCGACTGCCGCCTGTCCTTTGCCGCACCGATAGGCATCCTGCTCACGTGCAACCATATCGTGAACCAGTACCTCTTCATCGACGATTCGGCGGAGATTCTCAGGAAGTTCGAGCAGACCGCCCGGAACATGCACTCGCTTTCCCGTTACAGCCGTTCCAACCAGATCAACCGCGAATGGATTGAGGAGTATCTGAACGAGGCGCACAGCAAGGGGCTGGTTTCCATCCGTGCGCACTGCAATGTCATGGCATGGAGCGATGACCGGGAAAAGCTCAAGCGCATCAAGAACGATGTGGGCAGCCAACTGGCGTTGATGGAAGCCAAACCGCGCCACAACACGGTGGATGTGCCGACCCTGTTCTGGGCGGCGATACCCGGCAATGCCGGAGATTTCCCGTCCGAGGAGAGTTTCCACACCTTTATCGAGCAGGCCCTGTGCCTGTTCATCGGGGAAACCTCCTACAAGGACTCGCTCTCTCCGTTTGGCATCCGCATGGTGGACCGCCTGACCGGAAAACCCGTCCATCTGGATATTTCCGACCTGCCGATGAAGAACGGCACAATCACCAACCGGAACAAATTCATCCTCGGCCCTTCGGGCAGCGGGAAATCTTTTTTCACCAACCACATGGTACGCCAGTATTACGAGCAGGGTGCGCATGTGCTGTTAGTGGATACCGGAAACTCCTATCAGGGACTGTGCAGCCTTATCCATGCGCGTACACACGGCGAGGACGGGATTTATTTCACTTATGAAGAAAAAGACCCGATAGCTTTCAATCCTTTTTACGTGGAAGACGGGATTTTCGATATCGAGAAGAAAGAATCCGTCAAGACGCTTATCCTTACCCTGTGGAAGCGTGACGACGAGCCGCCGACACGTGCCGAGGAAGTGGCGCTATCCAATGCGGTCAATCTCTTTCTGGAGAAAATCCGCAGGGACAGCAGCATAAAACCCTCCTTCAATACCTTCTATGAATTTATCCGTGACGAGTATCAGGATATCCTGAAAGAGAAGCGAACCCGTGAGAAGGATTTTGATGTATGGGGATTCCTGAATGTGCTGGAACCCTATTACCGTGGCGGTGAATATGACTTCCTGCTCAACTCCGACAAGCAGTTGGACTTGCTGAACAGACGCTTCATCGTTTTTGAGCTGGACAACATTCGCGATAACAAAGTGCTGCTTCCGATTGTCACCATCATCATCATGGAGACTTTTATCACCAAGATGCGCAAGTTGAAAGGTATCCGGAAAATAATCCTTATCGAAGAGTGCTGGAAGGCATTGGCATCCGCCAATATGAGCAATTACATCCGCTATCTTTTCAAGACCGTCAGAAAATTTTTCGGCGAGGCCGTGGTCGTGACCCAGGAAGTGGAGGACATCATTTCTTCTCCGATTGTCAAGGGTACCATCATTAATAATAGTGACTGTAAGATTCTGCTTGACCAGCGCAAGTATATGAACAAGTTCGATGAGATCCAAGCGTTGCTCGGTCTGACCGACAAGGAGCGGGCACAGATACTTTCCATCAATATGGCGAACAATCCGTCCAGAAAGTACAAGGAAGTCTGGATTGGTCTGGGCGGTACGCAGTCGGCGGTCTATGCCACGGAAGTCTCACTTGAGGAGTACATATGCTACACTACTGAAGAAACCGAGAAACTTGAACTTATGCGGCTTACGGAAAGAATCGGTGGCAACATCGAACTTGCCATCAAGCAGTTGGCAGAAAGCAAGCGAAACAAGTGATAGGGATTGAAATCATATGGAAACCGAAAAACAATCATGAATCATGGGAATGGAAGAATGGATAAAAGAACAGCAACGCCGCTATCTGGACGAGCCACGCCTCAAGGAGTTGACGGAAGTGATGAAACAGATAAGAAAGTTCGTCCGGGAAAAGGAGTACCGGAAGCTGACGGAACTGGTCAGGCGGTACAGGAAGTCCGAGGATGTGATTACCCAAGTTGCCTGCCTGTTGTCAAACTCGCACCTGTTCCCGACACCGGAAAAAACGGTGGAAACGGACAGGTCAGAATTGATGACGGCATTGAAAAACACGTATTTCATGGAGAAGAACGGTTGCTGGCTTGCGGATGTCAATCCCGAAAAAGCCGATTCCGTCCACGGAATGCTCGCCATGCACACGTTCATGCGGGATGCTTACTTGAAGGTATATCCTGAAAGCAAGCAGGAACGGCCGTCACCGGAAGAAGTACGGTCATCTGTACGGATTCTGGATTTCCATCGGAAAGAGAGTGACGTGTGGGAACTCTGCAACCTGGCTGTGTATCTTATGCCGCCCTCACGGTATGTGGCACTCAGGTACGGGCTTGCGGATGATTATGACAGGCTTGACAGACTGCACCGTTCCGGACCGGAACCGGCATATGACGAGGGGGTGGCATTGGAAAGCCGCCTGTGCAGGAATGCGGAAAAGGCAGCGGAAAGCATCGGGGATGTCCGTCTGCCGGATTTCTACCTGGAAAAGCTGAATGGGGAACTGGAGAATTTGGGACGGATTGCGGCCTCGCCGGATGCCGTCCACGACATACTGCATATCAGTCCTGACTTTCTCACCAAGTACGGCATAGACAAGAACGCTTCCGCGACGGAACGCTCGTGCCAGGCGGAGAAAGCCTACCGGGAGCTGGACGCCCGTTTCGTCAGAATGACCGGACGCAGGCCGTATGCAGACGAATTCTTCGCATTCCTCAGACACGGGAAAGAAAAAGTGGCAGAGGTAGACCGTCCGAGACCGGTACACAAGCCTATCCTCCGGAACCCGCCGTCCAAAGGACGGAAAATGGGAATCTGACTTTTAACAGAATTATTCACAATTAAAAACAGGAACATCATGAAAAAGAAAATTCTTATGCTGTGCATGGGCTGTTTCCTTGTCAGCCTCACAGCGAAAGCCCAATGGGTAGTGAGCGACCCGGGCAATCTGGCGCAGGGAATCATCAATGCCGCCAAGAACATCGTTCACACGTCCTCCACTGCCACCAATATGGCGAATAGTTTTCAGGAAACCGTGAAAATCTACCGGCAGGGCAAGGAGTATTACGACGGGCTTCGCAAGGTCAAGAACCTTGTCCGGGATGCCCGCAAGGTTCAGCAGACCATCCTGATGGTGGGCGATATCACGGACATCTATGTCACCAGCTTCGAGCGTATGCTCAGCGACCCGTATTTTACGCCGGAAGAACTGAGCGCGATTGCTTTGGGGTACACCAAACTGCTGGAAGAAAGTGCCCATCTGCTGAACGATTTGAAGACGGTGGTCAACGAGAACGGGCTTTCCATGAACGACAAGGAAAGGATGGATATCATCGACC
The DNA here is from genome assembly GCF_040920905.1 of Butyricimonas sp. RTP31003st1_G1_RTP31003_210430. NCBI lineage: Bacteria > Pseudomonadati > Bacteroidota > Bacteroidia > Bacteroidales > Odoribacteraceae > Butyricimonas > Butyricimonas sp. RTP31003st1_G1_RTP31003_210430. The sequence continues at coordinate 35,135 of NZ_JBCOSQ010000044.1, forward strand.
GCTGCTACAACGACATGTTGCAAAACCGCAGTCTGGTACAGTATTACACCAACAAGAACATCGGGGTGTCCTACCTGCGCGCCAAGAAACGGAACGACCTGGACCGCGTGATGGCACTCTACGGCTCACCGAACGAACGTTATTGGTAATTATTCCTAATCCGCTTTCATTATGTTATTGTTGGCTATAGATTTTGACAACCTGCATCAGATTTTACAGAATCTGTATGTGGAAATGATGCCGCTCTGCTCAAAGATGACCGGTGTGGCAAGAGGCCTTGCCGGTTTGGGAGCGCTTTTCTATGTGGCGTATCGTGTATGGCAGGCTCTGGCCCGTGCCGAGCCTGTGGATGTCTTTCCGCTTTTGCGTCCGTTCGCCTTGGGGCTTTGTATCATGTTCTTTCCGACACTCGTTCTGGGTACGCTGAACAGCATCCTCTCGCCCGTCGTGAAAGGGACCCATACCATATTGGAGTCGCAGACCTTTGACATGAACGAGTACAGGGCGCAGAAGGACAAGCTGGAGACTGAGGCGATGAAACGGAATCCCGAGACAGCCTATCTGGTCGACAAGGAGACTTTTGACAACAGGCTGGACGAGCTGGGCGCGTTTGACGCTATAGAAGCCTGCGGAATGTATGTGGACCGTGCCATGTACAACATGAAAAGGGCCGTGCAGAATTTCTTCCGCGAACTGCTGGAACTCCTGTTCAATGCGGCGGCGCTGGTCATCGACACGCTGAGGACATTCTTCCTGATCGTGCTTTCGATACTCGGTCCCGTTTCCTTTGCCATCTCCTGCTGGGACGGTTTCCAGGCTTCTCTCAGCCAGTGGTTCGTCCGCTACATCAGTATCTACCTGTGGCTTCCCGTAAGCGACCTGTTCAGCAGCGTGCTGGCGAGAATCCAGATATTGATGCTGCAGAGGGACATCGAACAGCTTTCCGACCCGGATTTCATCCCCGACAGCTCAAACGGGGTTTACATCACTTTCCTCATTATCGGCATCATCGGGTATTTCACCATCCCGACCGTATCGAACTGGATTGTGCAGGCCGGAGGCGGTGCGGGCAATTATGGAAAGAACGTGAACCAGGCGGCATCCAAGACAGGCTCCGTGGTGGCCGGGACTGCCGGAGCGGCGGTGGGAAACATTGCCGGCAGGCTTATCAAGTAATAACAGTATAAAACATTTACAGAATGGAATTCAAATCATTGAAAAATATCGAGAGCAGCTTCCGACACCTGCGTCTGTTCGGAATCGTCTATCTGTGTGTATGCACCCTGCTTGTGGGATTTTCCGTATGGAAGGCTTACAGTTTCGCGGAAGCGCAACGGGAGAAGATCTATGTGCTGGATGAAGGCAAGTCACTGATGCTGGCCCTTTCACAAGACCTGGAGCAGAACCGCCCGGTGGAAGCAAGGGAGCATGTCAGACGGTTCCACGAACTGTTCTTTACGCTCTCGCCCGACAAGAATGCGATTGAAGGCAATATCCGGAGGGCCATGTTCCTCAGTGACCGTTCCGCCTATGCCCATTATGTGGATCTGGCAGAGCAGGGATATTACAACCGGATAATTTCGGGTAACGTGAACCAGCGTGTAGGGATTGACAGCGTCAAGTGCGATTTCCATACCTATCCGTATGAGGTCGTGACCTACGCGAAACTCTCCATTATCAGGGAGAAGAGCGTGACCGAGCGCAGCCTCGTCACGCGTGGCAGGCTGCTGAACTCCACCCGCAGCGACAATAATCCGCACGGCTTCATCCTCGAAGCCTTCCGTGTGGTGGAGAACAGGGATATAAGAGTGTATGACCGTTAAAATTCAGAATGTATGAAAAAGATGTTTGTAAAAATCAAGGAATCCGCGGAAGAAAAGCTGCGGAAGCTGTGTGCCGGGCTTAGCCCGGAAAAGAGAGTGCCGGCAATTGTCATGCTGGCTGCCCTGTTTGCCATCGGAAATTTCTATATGATTTTCCGTGCCATCCATGACATCGGACGGGAGGATGTACGGCCGGAAATCATAGAGATACCCCCGATAGAAATTCCGGATGTCGTTCCTGCCGATACACTCCCGGATAAAAGGGTGCAGGAAATGGAAGAGTTTTTTAACCGATTCAATCAGAAAGAAAATGAGTAATGACGTCAATAAATTGAAACAGAGGCTGGAAATCAGGAAATACCTGGTTTTTGCCGGGATGTTCCTCCTGTTCCTCGGAGCGATGTGGCTCATTTTCGCACCGTCCGAAGAGGAAAAAAAGAAAGAGGAAAAAAATGCGGGATTCAACACCGAGCTTCCCGATCCGAGGGAAGCGGGCATAGAAGGGGACAAGATTGCCGCCTATGAGCAGGCTGACATGAAACGCAAACAGACGGAAAAACTGCGTACGCTGGAGGATTTCTCCGGGATGGCAGACGGGAACTCCGGGACTGTCGTGGAATTGTCACCGGATGCGGATGCCAAGGATGGCAGTTCTCGTGAAGGTGACAGAAGGAATGAAGCCTGTTCTTCATCCGTCTCCGCCTACAATGACATCAACAGGACGCTCGGCAACTTTTACGAGTCACCGCAGGAAGATCCGGAGAAGGAGGCGTTGAAAGCCGAGGTGGAACAACTCAAGCAGGCGGTCGCCGCACAGAACGCGCAGCCGGGTTACGAGGAGCAGGTAGCTCTCCTGGAAAAATCCTATGAGCTTGCGGCCAGGTATATGCCGGGCAATGGCAGTGTGAATACGGACAGCCGTTCCGATAATGAAAGTCCCGGGCGGAACGGAAAGGCGAAAGCCGTTCCCGTGGGGCTGGTTTCCACACCGGTGGTATCATCGTTGCCGCAGCCTGTCAGTGATTCTATACAGCTTACAGGAATGGCACAACCGGAAAGATTCCACACGCCAATCGGTCATAAAGAAGAGAGAAATGTGAGGAATACCATCCGGGCCTGCATCCACGGGGACCAGACCGTCATCAGCGGTCAGGGAGTGAGGATGAGACTGCTGGAGCCAATGCGTGTAGGGAAGCATATCCTGCCCAAAAACTCCCTGCTTACCGGAGAAGGGCGCATACAGGGTGAAAGGCTTCACGTCAATATCCTTCAGGTGGAATATGGCGGTACCATCATCCCCGTGGAACTTGCCGTGTATGACAATGACGGACAGGGCGGCATCTTCATTCCGGGGTCAATGGAGGCTAACGCCGTCAGGGAGGTTGCCGCCAATCTGGGGCAGAATCTCGGCACGAGCATCTCCATCACCAACCAGTCGGCAGGTGACCAGCTGCTTTCCGAACTCGGAAAGGGTGCCATACAAGGTGTCTCGCAGTACATATCCCGGAAGATGCGTGAAGAGAAGGCGCATCTCAAGTCAGGCTATACCCTGATGCTTTATCAAGACAACGATCAATAACAATCCATTAAAATTCAATCGACATGAAAAAGTTTTTTGTAATGCTTGCCCTTGCATGGGGCACTGTGGGCGCTTTCGCCCAAAATGAAGCCGACAGCGTAGCGGCGGTAAACAATGCCGTCACACTGGCCAAGGAAGTGTATCCTCAAAAAGAGGAGGACGGAGACCTCTATCACGGTCTGACCCGTAAACTCACCTTTGACAGGATGATACCTCCATACGGGCTGGAAGTGACCTATGGAAAGACCACGCACATCATTTTCCCGTCATCGGTGCGTTATGTGGATCTCGGTTCTCCGAACCTCATTGCAGGCAAGGCGGACGGTGCGGAGAATGTCATCCGTGTAAAGACCACCGTGAAGGACTTCCGTGAGGAGACCAACATGTCCGTGATTACCGAAAGCGGAAGTTTTTACACCTTCAATGTGAAGTATGCGGAAGAGCCGCTGCTGCTGAATATCGAGATGAAGGATTTCATTCATGACGGAAGTGAGGTGAACCGCCCCAACAACGCCCTTGACATCTACCTGAAGGAATTGGGCTGTGAATCGCCTAAATTGGTACACCTTATCTCGAAGTCCATCCACAAGGACAACAGACGGCACATCAAGCATATCGGAAGCAAGGCGTTCGGCATCCAGTACCTGCTCCGCGGACTCTATACGCACAACGGCTTGCTTTATTTTCATACACAGATAAAAAACCGGTCCAACGTGCCTTATGAGGTGGATTTCGTGACTTTTAAAATTGTGGACAAGAAGCTGATGAAACGTACCGCCATTCAGGAACAGGTGATATTCCCACTGCGTGCTTACGACTATGTAACGTCCGTCGCGGGGAAAAAGGACGGGCGCACCGTTTTCGTCTTCGACAAATTCACCATCCCCTCGGACAAGGTGCTGATGGTGGAGATGCACGAGAAAGGCGGTGGCAGACACCAGACCTTCACCGTGGAAAGTGAGGACATCGTGAGAGCCGGGGTTATCAACGAACTTAAAGTGAAGTAGCCATGAAGAAGTATCTGTTCCTTTTTGTTACAGCCGTGTCGCTTGCCCTGTTTTCAGGGCGGGCGCACGCCCAGCGGTACCTGCCCGGGATGAAGGGCGTGGAACTGCGCGGAGGATTTGCGAACGGCTCAAAGTCCCCCTTGAATTATTATACCGGATTTGCCGTTTCCGGATACACCCCAAAAGCCAACCGCTGGGTCATAGGCGCCGAGTATCTGATGAAGAATTATGGGTATCGGGATGCGAGCGTACCCCGTGCGCAGTTCACGGCAGAAGGCGGCTATTATCTGAAATTCCTGTCTGATCCGACAAAGACGGTCTTCCTCTCGGTCGGCGGTTCCGCACTGGCCGGCTATGAGACCGTGAACTGGGGCGAGAGGATACTGTATGACGGTTCGAGGCTGCTCGCCAAGGATGCGTTTGTCTATGGCGGCGCGATAACCCTGGAACTTGAGGCATACGTGACAGACCGCATCGTCCTTCTTGCCGCTATCCGGGAACGTGTATTGTGGGGAAGCTCGCTGGACCTGTTCACGACACAATTCGGTCTGGGTGTCAAATTCATAATCCATTAGAACCGTATCGCTTATGACTATAGAAGAGATAAGAGACATTCCAATCGCCGTTTTTCTGGCACGGATGGGATATGAACCGGCAAGAAGACGGGGGGATGAATATTGGTATCTGGCCCCGTACCGGGAGGAGCGCACCGCCTCGTTCCAGTTGAATGTCCGTAAGGATATATGGCATGACTTCGGTACCGGACAGGGAGGCGACATATTCACCCTTGCGGGGGAGTTTATCGGCAGCGGGGATTTCAAGGCGCAGGCCAGGTTCATCACAGGGATATGGGGCGGTCTTGCTCCCGAACACAAGACCGTTTCCCGTTCCGGGGAAAATGACAGGGAAGATTCCCATAGGCAGGAAAGTTTCACGAAGGTACAGTCCGGACCGCTGCACAACAGCGTCCTGCTCCGTTATCTGGCGGAACGTGGCATTAGCGGTGATGTGGCTATGCCGAACTGCAAGGAGATCAGGTACACCTTGCACGGGAAGCGGTATTTCGCCATCGGTTTCAGGAATGTCAGCGGTGGGTACGAGGTGCGCAACCGCTTTTTTAAGGCCAGTCTCTCTCCGAAAGACATTTCGCTGATGGACAACGGTTCGGATACTTGCAATCTCTTCGAGGGGTTTATCGACTGCCTCTCGTGGATGCAACTCGAATTGGGATGTGGCGACGACTATCTCGTACTGAACTCGGTGGCATTGCTGGAACGCTCGTTCCCCGTTCTTGACAGATATGAGAGAGTCAACTGTTACCTGGACCGGGACGAAGCCGGACGGCGCACGCTGGAGGCGCTCCGCAAACGCTATGCGGATAAAATAGTGGACTGTTCCTCTTTGTACAAAGGATACAAGGATCTGAACGAATACCTGCAGAACAAGTTTCTGTAAAAATAGAATTAAGTATAACGTATTAAAATCTGATTGAATATGAATGCATTGAATAAAAAAAGAGAATTGGCCGGAATGATGGCAATCCTGTTCCTGGGTCTGGCGGCTTGTCTGTTGTCCGCCTGCAATGATGAAATGGATGTACAGCAGTCCTATCCGTTCAAGGTGGAGACCCTGCCTGTCCCCACACGTATTGTGAAAGGTGAGACGGTGGAAATACGGTGTGAACTCAAACGTGAAGGACGGTTTTCCGATGCCCGCTACACCATCCGATATTTCCAGCCGGACGGCAAGGGTACACTCCGTATGGATGACGGGATGGTGTTGCTGCCCAATGACCGCTATCCCCTTGACAGGGAGGTGTTCAGGCTATACTACACTTCTGAAAGCGAGAACCAGCAGACGATAGACATCTATTTCGAGGACAACAGCGAACCGGCACAGATTTGCCAATTGACTTTTGATTTCAACAACGAGGCGGAGGACGAGGATTCCGTCGTGACTGCGGATAGCAAGGAATTGCCGGTCACAATTGTCGGACACTAAGCCGGTCCTGCCTATGATGAAGTTAAAAGCAATATGGTTTGCGGTGCTTTCCATCACGGTCTTTTTTCCGGGTATGCCGTCGAGGGCGGAGAATCCGATAAAGGCAAGTCCGGACAGGTTCAGTATTGCGGTCGAGTGTGTCAAGCGATTCGAGGGTTGGCATGGAGAGAAAAAGCATTGGCCTTATGTCGGGTGGGGGCACAAAGTTCTTCCCGGGGAGAGGTTTACCAACAGTATTACAAAAGCACAAGGTGATTCCATTCTGAGAGCAGACCTCCGTAAGTTGTGCCGTATGTTCAGTTATCTGGGACGTGATTCTTTGATCGTTAGTGTTCTTGCGTATAATGTGGGCTGTTCCCGTATCAAAGGGTATGGAAAAATACCCAAGAGCCGGCTGTTGAAAAAACTGGAGTCGGGTGACCGCGATATCTATAAGGAATATGTCTCCTTCAGATGCTACAAGGGGAAAGTGGTTCCGAGCATCGAACGGAGAAGGAAAGTGGAATATATGCTGCTTTTTGAGAAGTAAATGAAAAAGGGAGAATCTTTCAGTTGTTTTCGACTGTCAGGTTCTCCCTTATGCGTATTGTCGGAATCAGGCCATTTGTGCGGCTTGTATGTCAGCTTACCGGAACGGCATCCTGTACTTCAGCTGCTTCCGGCAGATGGGAAAGCAGTAGTTCCGCCATTGCTCCGTTTTGTGGAATCAGTGCCGGGAAGTCCGTTTTTCCGGGCTTGTATATCTCTGTGGCTATATTGTATAGCTCCCAAGCGGTAATCTGCCCTTTGGTCATAGCCAGTTTAAGCACCTCTTCCGTGAATATAGAAATTTGCCCTTGGTTCAGAGGATAGGTTTCCACGGAGGATGACAGATTCCTGTCCGAACTGTCGTGGGAGACGCGCAACGCGGTCAACAGACCTATATACATATAGATTTCCTCCATAGATATAACCCGGCGTTTCAGCCGTTGTATGCGTTCGATGTCCTCGTTCATGTTCACCTCGAAATTGGCAAGCCAGCCGTCCACGGTTTCGAACACCTCTTCCGTCGAGACTTTCTTCTTGCCGTAATTGCAGACACTTCGCTCGGGTGAAAGGATACACTGGTTATGACAGATTAGCACGCAGGGACCTATGGCTGCCTGTATGCCGTCCTGGTGGTAGGCGACGACCAATGTTGTGGTCAGTTCGTCCGTCTCCCAGTCCTTGATCCGGATGGTGGCGAAGATACGGCGCAGGATGTGCGCTTCCACGGCTTTTTCGCCATGTGTCTGTTCCACCTGCGGAAGGATGCTTACTCCCGGCTGCGTCTTGTTCCTGTTCTGGGCCGCGAAGATTTCCTCCACCTCATAGTCGAGATTGTATTTCTCGCAGATGTCCATCATGCGCCGGATGACCTGGTAATGGTAGATACCTTGCACCGGGTTGTTGTAGATGTCGTTTTCCTTGTAGGTACGCTGAAGCGTCTCGAAGTTCATCACTTCAATTCCGTTTTTCTGGAAGTCAAACTGCTGTTGTCTTTCCATTACTGCCAATGTCGTTTCCATAATCTTGAATTTTATGAAGTTAATACTGTCGTTTGTCTTTTATCAGGTGTGTATCTGCCATCCGTGGAACGGTTGTAGTGTTACGGCAAAAGAGCGGTCCGGTATTCCGTGATAGAGCAGACCGCCCACGATGCCTGTCCTTCCGTCGGGATAACATTGTGTAAAGCCGAACGAGTACGGGGCATGGTCATAGTAGAGTGAGATTTCGCAGGGATGGTCGGGATTTTCTTCCCAGCTCTTCAACCGCTCCAGGCATTTTTGGAGCGAGGTGTCACCGATGGATTCGGCATAACGCTTTACATTCTCGAAATGTTCTTCATTCAGGATTTTCATGACTTTTGAATTTTATCTGTTAAACACGTCCGGCTCCGGGAGCCGGTATTTTTATTTCTCGCCTGCCAGACTGTCCCGTGATCGTACCCGCAAGGTTTGGCGAAAGAAAATACCGCAGCCGTCAGGCGAGGATGATTTTCTTTCAGCCAACCCCGCAAGGGGCCTGACCTTGACAGGGTACACCGGACACGGGACTACCTTTGCAGGGTGGGAAATAAAATACACGGTAGTGTGCTTTGCATGGTCTGTGGCGATTCTCTTCCTGATTTGTTCGCCATTGCCGGACAAAAGATGTATTTTTGCAATTCTAATTTCAGTTTTATGGAAAACTATATAAAGAAAGCGGCGGATGCTTTCCTTGTGGAGCGTCCGTACGGTATGCGTGTGGATTACAGGAAGAAAGGATTCGTGCTGTTTAACCGTAACCTCAATGTGTTGGGAAAT
>NZ_JBCOSQ010000045.1:0-43292 GCF_040920905.1 Butyricimonas sp. RTP31003st1_G1_RTP31003_210430
TCTATAAACAGAGGAGGAGCTGGTGACTCTTCCCGAAGACAGGGAGTATTTCAGCTCTCCCTCTGTTTATAGAGGGAAATCGGCGAGTAAGCAAGAACAGACAGAGAGTTTACTCGTTGTCTGTCGAGCGAGAGCCGATTCGAGACTGCTTGCAGGCTCAATACCCCAAAGGGGGGAGGGAGTTTTGAAAAATGACTTATCGGACAGTCCCGTTCATCATTTACTATCCTTCAAAGACTTATTCAACTTCATCAACAACGATTGATAGTGAATTTTCGTGTCACCTGTCGCCCCCGCAATCTTGGAATTCAAAAGCCGTTGAGCCTTCAAAGCCATATCCTGCAAGTACACTTTAGAATTATCTATCTCTCCGGTATTCACTTTCCGCACGAAACCATAGCCATAACCGAATTCATTTAACGCCATCTGTTGTGCCACGTAACCGGGGCCACGTTCTTGCTCCACTTGCCGGAACTGATCAAGATATTTGTTAATCAATCCGGTTTCATCCAACCCGTAGGCCGCAATCTCTTCCACGGAAGGCATATAAGCCGCATCCGTCAGCATCCGCAACGCTCCCCCTCCGGCATCTTTCAACGAACTGGCGGAAACATCCACGATAAATTGTTGCAGCATCTTGTCGGCATCCGTCAAAGCCCGTCCTTTCACCGTGTTTTCAAATGCACCATTATACAAGTCTGTCAGGAATTCCTGAATCGTGTATGGATTAGACGCGAGATGAGATGACAATATGATATTTCCGGTCAAACGTTCCAACTGGTCCAGTATTCTTTTTTGCAGTACCGGAGTCATGTCCACTCCCATGGCGAAATTCTTTTTCAAATCCGTCTTGCTCAACCAATCCGAAGACTTGAACTCTTTCAGTATCCACGCCAAAGAAGCCCGTTGTTTTTCCTTTGAAACCGGCTCATGACGCTGTCCCTTCGTTCCGTCTTTCACTTCCGTCAAGTAGATACCTCCCACGTTATACATCACGTTCATGATATAACGATAGTATTGATTCGCCAACTGTTTGTAAAGCTCTTCCCGGTGCGTAAAATCCGCATCGTCATTTACCCATTCTCCGAGATTAGACAAGATATATTTCAAATTCTTTATCCCGTACTCCCCGGCTTTCATCGGATCATCCCCCAAGTCCTCTTCAATAGCACTCGGATCATAACGGGAATAAATCTGTTGCCTTCCATAACGATAGCGAGGGTCTCCGGCTTTCTCGTCCACCCAACTTTCAAGAATAGCTTGTTCTTCCCATTCATCATTCACCTGTGGTAAGGGCTGATAGTTCCATTTTACTAGGAAACAATCATATACACCCAAATCCGGCGGGGTCAAACGTACGCCCTTGTCTCCGGGTTGAGCCACGTAATTAAAACGAGCGTAATCCATGATACAGGGTGTTGTCCCATACGTGTTGGTAAAAGATGCGGAACGTAACGAATCCACCGGATAAGCGGCAGAGGCCGACATATTGTGCATGAAACCGAGGCAATGTCCCACCTCATGAGCCACCACGTAAGCGATGGATTCTTTCACGATGTCATCCGGCATCTTCTTTGCCCGCACGGACGGGTCGATTTGTGCCGTCTGCACGAAACGCCAGTTATTAATCAAACGAATCACGTCGTTATAGACCAAAACAGAGGCATTAACAATTTCTCCGGTCGTCGGGTCCACCCACGACGGTCCCATCGCATTTGCCGTCGAAGAAGGTAAATAACGAATACAGGAATATTTCAGGTTATCCGGATCAAATTCGGGATCATCCTTCGGGAAATCACGTACCTGCACGGCATTCTTAAACCCAATCTTCTCAAAAGCCTCATTCCACCGTAGCGTACCCTCTTTTATCGGTTGTTTCCACAATTCCGGAAAAGCATCATCAATATAAAACACGATCGGTTTCACGGGTTCCACAAGTTCCCCTCGCTGAAAAGCCGCCATATCTTTAGGCTCCATACGCCAACGGTTGGCCAGCGTGTAATCCAGGATCCCATCCCTCTCCGTGGAGACGTGTTGTTTACTCGTGATAAAAATACCTACCCGTGAATCGGAAATCCGGGGACGCATCTTCTCTTCCGGTAATAACAATAGAGAACGGGTCACCGTGGCCGTCAACGGCATATTATCCAAGAACGAGAACGACATGAATTTCAACGATACTTTATAAGATAACATGGACTTCACGCTCAAATTATCATCAAACGCCTTGACTTCCCCTAAAGCAACACCATCTTTGTTAAAGACAGAATTCAACTGGATCAATCCCATGATCGTCGTCGGAAGAAAGGCAAATTCTTTCATATCCGTCGTGAATATCGGTGTCACATCAATCACCACGGCCGTACTGTCCGGCGTGTAAGCTGCAATCTTGTACGAGTACAACACGGCATCCGCAAAGTTCTTGTCAATAGCCTTTTTCAGAGAAGGTTCTTTCGGATTCGAGGTCACGAAAGCATTTACCTCATTCAGGTAAATAGTACTGTCGATCTTCGTGAAACGCACGTGTAACGGGTCATTTTGCTTGTAACCCACGTCACAGAAATCATTACTGGAAGTCGAGGTCAACGTGGACGCGAATAACATTTCCCGTCCCAGATATTTCACCGGAATCTCAAAATACAATTTCCCATCCACCTTGTGCAAGGTAATGAAATTACTCTTCACCGTCTCGCACGACTTTTTCTGAAATAATTTGTCATAAGCACTCTTCTTCTCCGCCACCTTAGCCGTCACGGCATTTTTACCTTTCTTCTTCCGCCCGGCTGCCTCGGCATCCCGCGAACAAGGTAGCACGAAAAGTGCCACGAACAATACTAGCATCCATTTTTTCATACTTTTCAATTTTATATTAAGACATTAAAAGAGGTTCTAAAGTTTGTAAGGTTTATAAGGTTCATAAAGTAACAGGCGGCCTTCGATAACCAGAACAGCCATGAACAAAACTTTCCGTAGAGAGTTCATAAACTTTATAAGCCTTACAAACTTTATGAACCTTATAAACTTACTCTTCGACTTTCGTGAAGTGGAACACCAACGGGTAAAGATCCTTCATCGGGAACTCGTCCGGTTCACCCCATCCGGGATGCAGCTGGTCGTAGTATGATCTCGTCAGGAAGTCCGTCGGTTCATAATCCACGATTCGCAATTCCAACGTGGTATTTTTGTTCAATAATCTCACTCCCACGAAAACCCTGCGTTCGTCAATGCTCGTTGCAGAATAATTCACGTTCGCCTTGCTCAAATACAAGGTAATCACGTCCCGAGACGGCATTCCGGTTTGTTCATATAGCCTCCAAGGACCTTCCTCCCCGAACTCGGCCTCACAATTCCGCAGATACTTCAACAGATCACCCTGTACTTGATCCACGTTTAACGTATTACTTGCTCCGGCAATAAATTGAATCACATCGGTGGACCTATTGTCTAATGGAAGATTATCACAATCATTCGGGTCAACGTACCCGGCCATACGACGAATAAAACTCTCGCTCGTGATCTCGCTGAATGCCCATTTCCCAACTAACGCTTTAAAAGTCGTGGGGCCGGAAACCGTGATTGTCGTGGCCGCATTATTTCCTCGTTCAAACAAGCCCCCTTCCTGCATACGGAAAATCACTTTATCTTTTCCTTCTTCATTTTTCAAGAAACGGAGCGTGACATCGGCCGTAGATTTATAGTTCCCAACCATCACTAACTCCTGTTTCCCTCCAACAATCTCATAATGTTCCCCTAATACCGCGGTTGATGCCGGATCGATCTCAAAAGGAACACGAACCTCGTCATTCCGGGTATAATACATCTTTCCATTTACCATTAATCCCATTTTGACAATCACCTCGTTTTTCAGATCATATTTAGAATCCTCAAAAGAACACGAGAAAACATCTTTCGTCTCAACAGGAATCATCGCTACCCGGTTATTCCAAAGTTGGAAACCGTTCACCTCTTTCAATGCCAAACGAATTTCCCGTCGGGTAGTCACGTTTTCCTTCGGCGTAATCCAGATCGTGTCAATCGTTTTCCCCGGTTCAAGCGTGAAAGCATCCGTCTCGATAGTGTAATCCTCATCCAATATAGCCGATCCCGAAATATCAAAAGGAACTCTAACAGACTCTGTCACGGGAACGGAAGAAATAACCTCCACGGCAAGAGGTGCCGCCGCTTTCAAAATATAGATCGGACGCCCAAAACTTAACGTCGGAGCGTTATTATCATCATCCGAACAAGCTGTTAGGAAACAGGTCGCCAGCATCAGTACATATATAAATAATATCTTTCGCATAACTCGCTATTTTATCATGTTAATCACCATAGGCTTCATTATAGGCATCTCTTTTAGCCTGCACCATATCACTCTCCGCATTCGTCAACTTCGGTGGAGAGGGTAACCGGAATTCATTGTTAACATCCGTCACGCGAGGCGGCATATCCTTCACGTTCTCGCTACATCCCATCAAGGAAAAAACAAGTACTATAATCGCGATTATATATTTTATTGTCTTCATATCTGTCTCGTTTTAATTAATACACATCATAACCGGGATTTTGTTCCAGCGCCGGATTCAACGCTATATCCGATTTGGGTAACGGGAAGGTATACAAGAATTTTTGCGTCTCGTATTTCACCCCGGCATATCCCCACCAGAATTCAGGACATCCATTGCGTTTCAATTCAAACCAACGGTCGCCATTCTCCATATAGAACTCTTTTCTTCGTTCATTCAATATAGCGGCCAATAAAGGAGTTAAAGCCTTACCCGTGGCATCTGTTTGTATCAGAGCATTCTGATCTACAACCGGTAACGAACTCTCCGTATAATCCGTGTAAGGCGAAATCCGGTGCGAGCGAATGAGGTTCAGATAATAAAGGGCATCTTTCGTGTTATTCAAATGTGCATAACTCTCGGCCATGATCAGGCACATTTCCGCACTTCGGATCACAGACCGTAGTGCCTTGCGATTCAATAACTTTTTAGTAAAGAATAGATCAAACCGAATATCATTTTCCTTTTCCGTGAATAAATCAATCAACCCTTGTGACACCGGACGTCCTTGCACGTAACCGAATTCCAAATCCGTGTAACCCAAATGTTTTTTAATCCCCGAACGTAAAAGTTCATTCCCTTTCTGGTCAACTTCACTCTGCATCATGGCCACGTATTCTTCCCCTTTCACCAAAGGATACACGTCCAGCACTTCTTTGGCCGTGGCGGTGGCCAGTTCCCATTCCTGTGTCCAGAAATAGGTCCGAGCCAAGTAAAATTTCATCACGTTTACATCAAAACGATACTGTTTATCGGCCTGATTCATCTTGATTGCAGTGGTCAAATCATTGATAATAAAATCAATCGTCTCCTGCATTGTCGAACGAGCCGGTTTACCTTCCATGTCAAAGGTCACCACTAATGGAACCCCATTCATCGTGGAAACCTTCGCCTTATCGTAAGGTTCACAATAAGCCCGCATCAGATTATAGTAACAAATCCCCCGCAACGCGTAAGCAATAGCCATCGTCTTTTTCCCTAATTCAGAAGTCTGATCCTCCAGATTATCAAGGATAATATTACAATCCTTGATGACGGAATAAAGCGTTCCATAACGGGTAGTCATACTATTGATGTCCGTCCCCACGTACAAAGGCACCCGATCCGTCGTGTTCAAATCTCCATCAAGATTATCGGAATACCCTTCATAGGAAACCGTGGTCGTGTAAGCCCCTAAAATCGCAAAATCATTTCCTTCATCTATACTCCGCAAATGATTATGGATCAACGCAGAAAACTCCTCGGCTGTTTCCGGGATCACCTGTCCCTTATCCTTCACGTCCAAATATTCCGTACAGGACGTAAAAGCGAAAAACAGCGCTAAACCTATATATAAACTTACCTTTTTCATAAATCTATTTTCTATCATTTAACTTGCATACTTAAAAACCCACGTTTATACCCCAATTAATAGAACGAGTCAGTGGGTAAATTGCTCCCGAAGTTTCTGGGTCTATCCCCGAATAGTTCGTGAACGTGAAGAAATTATTAAACGTGAGAGATACCGACACAGAGGAAAGGCGCATATACCGCGTCCAGTCCTGAGGCAAATTATAGGACAAGGTAATATCCCGTATTCTTAAGAAAGAAACATTCTCCAAATAAGTTCCGTCCGTAATGTTTTGCCTGGTCACGTTATACTCGTCAAGCGAAAGACGTTGCCCCAAATAGTCAACAACACGGGGATATTTCACACCGGTATCACCTTCTTTTTTCCAACGATTGACCATGTCCTTTCTAACATTCAAGTGATTCCTGTACAGGTCACTATAAGCCGTTTGTGGCTTTTCACCCGTGATATAAGAAGTCACAACGCTATAACTGGCCGGGGAATTTATCTTGTTGATAATCTTCGCTCCCGAAGAGATATAAGCCCCCGCACTCAACCGGAAATTACGATAACGGGCCTCCAGGCTAAAACCACCTGTCACCGGAGCGATGGAAGTCCCCCGATAGTAACGGTAATTATCGGCTACCTGTAAATCCGAGCCTTGATATATTTGTGCATCCGGGCGCAACTCGTAAGTGTAAACTCCATCCCGCGGGTCAATTCCCGTGTAACGTCCGGTAAACACGGCCTCCAACGGGTAACCTTCGTATGTTCCGTCCGTCATGATCCCCTCCCCGTCTCGTTTGAATTTAGTCAGTTTATTCCGATTCAATGCTATATTTCCTCCTAGAGTCAAACCGTACATTCTCCTGTCCAGTACTTTCACTCGTAAAGTTCCTTCCAAACCTTTATTCACGACAGTCGACGTGTTATAAGGCTGATTAATGAAACCAGTCGTGGAAAGCATATTCACGCTTGAAACTAAATCAGTACTTTTCCTGTAATATCCTTCAACCAACCCGGTAACCCGGTCATTAAACAAACCGAAATCAAGGGCCAGTTTCATATCTCTCGTCTTCTCCCATCGCACCTTAGGATTAGGAGCCGCACTTACCGTTCCCGTACGTAAACCTTCCCAGTAATTTGTCGAATAACCAAGCACCAACTCTTTATTCACGGATTTCACGATATTTCCGGTGTATCCCATGGCTGCCCGCAAACTTAAACGACTGATCACCGGGGAAAGCGAATACATGAAAGACTCTCTGTCAATATGCCACAACAATCCCAAAGACCACGTCGGGTTAAACTGTTCGTCACTACCAAAATTATTGGACCCATCCGTCCTAAAGGTCAAACTCATCAGATAACGCTCCATGAACCCGTAATCCAGCGAGGCATAAAACGATGCGAAACGGTTCTCCGTGGTAGCTTCCCTAGACAACAAATCAATCAACTCGGCATAACGATTCACGTCATTTACCGATGGATTAGGTGGAAGAGGAATAGATGAATTTCCCGTAACATGGTCATACCCATATCGTTTTTGAGAAGTAGCTACCGTTTTATCTCCCCGTAACTCGGCTCCTGCCAGCAATGAAAGCCGATGACTGCCAAATATATCATCGTAAGTGAAAAATCCACGGGCACTATAACTATCGGCGTTAGACTCCGACCGTTCGATATTCCCGTAAGGAATCAATTCCCGGTTATTATCATCAAAATAAAGATGATCTTCAAAAGCCGCGTAGGAATCCTGTTTTTTAATATCCACCATGCGATTATTCGTGTAGGTGTACGAGGCCAGACCATCAAATCGAATCTTATCCGTAAACTGATATTTCAGATTTACCCGTACCACTACATTCGACTGGTCGGCATCCCCCGATGTTTCCCGCATCTCCCGCAGGATATTAAAACCATTGGCCGGCACAATCGGTATATTGGCACCCACCCCGTCACTCAAAGATCCCAAAAGGAAATAAGTCATATCAGCACGATAGCTGCCATCCTCGTTATAAGGTTTTTCGTAAGGATTAGCAAAATAAGCATACTGAAAAGGATTCACATTCATGGAGGCCCCTCTGGATTTTTGTTTAGCCAAATCAATCCCGAAATCCAAGTCTATCCGTTTCGTCGGTTTCGTGTTCACCTTGGTATTAATACTATACCGCTCGTAATCGGTCTCCTTTACCAAACCATTATTCTGATTATATCCTAACGAAACATAGTAAGTAACATCCTCGGAACCTCCCGAAAAAGAAATATTATGCGACATGGAAAATGAATTACGGAAAATCACATCAAACCAATCCGTCGAACTCTTCTTTAATTCCGTGATATAAGCATCCTGTTCGGCTGTTGTCATCGTCTCGAAATCATCATGTGTCCAAAGCGTGTTGTTCTTTCCTAACTTACCAGCCCGTAACATCCCGACAAGCCCCACGATAGCAACATGGTCTTTTCTGTTATTTTCGATATTGTTAGCGTAAGCATCTGCCGAAAACTCATCCCATAATTCTTGCTCCCAAGCCAGTTTTTCCGATGAATTCATCAGTTTTGCATCTCGTTGAGGTTTTAACCCCATGGAAAAATTAGCGGCATAATTAACGGTCATCTTTCCCGGTTTCCCTTTCTTCGTGGTGATAACGATAACTCCCCCGGCAGCACGGGAACCGTAAATAGCGGCAGCAGAAGCATCCTTCAGGATCGTCACATTCGCAATGTCATTCGGGTTAATTCCCGCTACTCCCCGGACAAAAATATCATTCAGCCCCCCGGAATTAATACGGTTACTGGAGATCTTCGGAACATCTTGCTGCAAAGGTACCCCGTCAACCACCCACAAAGGCTCGGCATCACCACTCAGCGTGTTCGTTCCCCGAATTCTCACCTTAGCAGACTCTCCGGGACGCCCGGAAACCGCCATCACACTCACTCCAGCAACCTGTCCTTGTAATAACATATCCACCGTGGGAATGGCCTTATTCGTAAAAGCCTCTTCTCCAATCGTGGCCGTCGATCCTGTCGAACGATCTTTCGTTGTTTGTCCATATCCCGTAATGATCACCTCCTCCAACTGGTCAACTTTCTCTTTCATCACCACACGCAACGGTTTATTCACGTCCGTCACCTTCACCTCTTGCGTTTCCATCCCCACGAACGAAAATAGCAGGAATATCTCCTTCTGTTCGGGAATCGTCATCTGAAAACTCCCGGAAACATCTGTCGTAACTCCCACATAAGTACCTTTCAACAGGACAGTTACTCCCGCTATCGGCACTGAATCCTTATCCACCACGATCCCCTTCAAGGTCACCTTTTTCACCTCTTGCTTGGCCGGACGATCCGGACGTATAATCACCACGTGATCCTCGATCTCGTAAGAAAATCCTGTTCCTTTCAGGCACTTGTCCAAAACCTCCCGGATAGATGCATCTTTCACATCCAGAGACTTCACCCGTACATTTTGAATGTCATCCAGATTATATACAAACGTGTAATCACTACTTTTCCGTATTTGGGAAAAGATATTGGTCAGACTAATATCATTCCCTTTCAACGTTAATTTTAACTCTTGCGAGTAAACACTTGCCGATAAAGCAGTGTTTTGCAAGAACAAGCACACGCATAGCAACTTCACGATTAACAATTTTCTCCACAGCTTAAATCTCCTCAAGCTGTTGGGGTTGTCATTTTTTTTCATACTTTTGCTTTTAGGTTTCACATTTCATTTAATGATGAGCTTAGTAGGCAGGTAATGGGGCTACATTACCTGCTTGCATCATTTTAAAGTTACATTACAATTTTTCGAATTCGATTATGCTAGTAAATTTTTGACAAAAGTAACCTTTGAAATCTGTTCTCTAAATCCCCTATTATAGGGATTTTCTTTCCAAGGTTCACTCTAGCAAATCGTAGGTTTCCAACCATTTATGAATATAAATACTTTTTCCTTGAATTAGAAACTTTACTTTTTGTGTCTTTTCAATTTTAGTTAGTAAATCCTGAATATTATTATAGCGTCTCATTTCAACCGAATATCTCAGCTGTTTCAATGCCTCATCATTAAAAATTATATTAACATCATACCATTGTGACAAACGCTCGGCAATCGTCTCCAAAGCCGCATTTTCGAAATAAAACACACCATCTTTCCATAACGTGAAATTCCTTGCATCCACCTCTCTCATCAAAATCTTCCCGGTCGCCGTGATCACCTCGGCCTGTCGGTCCGGTACCATAAGTACCGATTCATCCTTATACGTCAAGCAAACTTCACCCTCGACAAGAGTCGTAATCGTACGTCCCCGGTAAGTCATCACGTTAAAACTCGTTCCCAACACTTTTATATCCGCCCCGTTCGCCAACACGTGAAAAGGTTTCCCCTCATCCTTTGCTACTTCAAAATAAGCCTCCCCTTCAATCTCCACGCTTCGCCTATCCCCGACAAACGTAACAGGAAAGCGCAACTCGGAATCGGAATTCAACCACACTTTCGTCCCATCCGACAATTCCAGCATATACTCTCCCCCGCGAGGTACAACCAACGTGTTGTACTCCTCCACCTTCGGGGTACTCGTTTCTTCTTCTATTGCCCGGTAAACAATTTTCTTTCCCGTCGCAACTACTTTTACCCCGGGTAAATCCAATTTCATATCTTCTTTTTGTTCCAATTTCAAGAATCTTCCGTCAGCCATAATTAACTGGGCTCTTCCTGTCCCCGGAACAATTTCCACGTTGTCAGCAATCGTGACTTCCGAGGATTTCCACTCGGAAGACACGAAATACCCGCACACCAATAAAGGCATCACCATAATAGCCGCACACCGGCCTATTCTTCTCCAAACAACATATTTTCTGAAATGAACACGCTCAAATTTCCGCCACTCATTCTTTACTGTTTGTTTTTCTTTCTCCCTACGCTCGTTTTCCGTCATGATATATGTCCGGATCTCATCATATTCTTTTACATGAGCAGGGCTTTCTACACGCCATTGCTCCAACCGGACTTGATTCTCTTTCGTAATCACCCCGGCAAACTCTTCCGCGATCAAATGAGCAATTTTAAAACGTCTTCTTAGCAAATTCATACGATTTAAATTTAGCGTTTATTAAGAAGACGATTGAGAAAAAAAAGTGGGTGAGTGTAAAAATAAATTATTTATCGACTAAAACGAACAAAATCATCAAAAGATCCTTCGACAGCAAGGTTCTTAACGTCACGTAAGCACTCTTTTTCAATGATTTAATTGTATTCACGGAAACACCTAACCGTTCTGCCACTTCCGTGTTGTTAAATCCTTTCAAGTTCAATAAAATAATCGAACGAGTCTGTGAAGGTAGCTTATCAATAGCATCGTACAATATTCGGGACACCTCCTGTTGAGTAACCTCTTTCAAAAAATCATATTCTTCGGGATCTTCCTCGTTTACCCGATTCTGGTACTGATTTTCTATCTTTTGATGCTTACAATGATCCAGATAGATACGACGGGCTACGGTGTACAAGAAAGCTTTGGCATTCTCTTCCGTCTCAAACTCTCCCCGATGCTCGAACACCCTCACGAATGCTTCCTGCGTGAAATCTCTCGACAATTCACGCTCGCCCGTGTAGCGTTGCATCAACGTGTAAACGGGAATAAAAAAAGTCTCGAAGAAAGCCTTAAACTCTTTATGCGATACGATAGCCATAATGAAAAGCATTGTTCTTTCGCAAATATAAACATTTTATAATAATATTCCACACGACCACAATTGCTTATTCCACTCCTTCGCACGCAAAAAGTTTTGAAAAATATCACAAGGTTTATTTACAACAACCTTTGACCATTAATCACCAGTTCAAAACTGATATTCAAAAACTCGGCAGCCTTTCGGCTCAACATCATCCGCCCCAAAAAGATTTCGAAATAATCCATCACAGCCGAAATAGAAGTATCAATCTTCAAATCCAAAATAATAGCCGAATGATCTTCATTAAAATAAATCTTGGATTCTTCCACGGCATAATTCACCCGGTCATGAATATCAAAACTCGCAAAATCCTGATTACGCACCCGACTTCTCCGCACATCCGTTTTGTCAGCCAAAATCAAGGCAGCAGCTATCGGATTCACGGCAGCAGCCGTACTCTCGTCATGATTACCGATAGCACTGATGACCATTGCAATCTCCGCCGGGTCCATCCCCATCCGGTCCAGCAATCGGAATGCCATTACCGCACCACTCTGTGCATGGTCAATCCGGTTCACGATATTGCCAATATCGTGCATATACCCGGCAATCTTGGCCAGTTCGGCCGTTCGCTTCGGGTAATTCAAAGTTAATAAAATCATCTCCGCCATCGTCGCCGCTTTCACCACGTGGGGGAATGAATGTTCTGTATATCCTAAAGCGGACAAGGCCTTGTCGGCCTCCGTGATATAACACTTTATACTCTCGTCATTCCGTATATCCTCGTACGTAACTAACATAAAAAACTATCTATTATTTTAACAATACCTTTTCCCACTCTTCTGGCTTGAATCCCACCAACACGAAATCCTCCCCGATAACCAAGGGACGTTTTACCAACTTCCCGTCAGACGCCAATAACTCCAATTGTTCCTCCTCGCTCATCCCGTCCAGTTTCTCTCTCAACTGCATGGATTTATACAACAACCCGCTCGTGTTAAAGAACTTCCGCAACGGTAAAACACTTCTCTCGAACCATATTTTCAACTCCTCCCGTGTCGGACGTTCTTCCACGATATGCCGATCCGTGTAATCCACCTTTTGCTCGTCTAACCACTTTTTCGCCTTCCGGCAAGTACCACACGCCGGGTACTCCAAAAATAAATATTCTTTCATCATTTTAATCTTAACATTCTCAAACATAAATCGACCTCGTCCGGGTAACCCGTATGTTTTCCCTCTACATCCGACAATTTCACGGCAGGCAAAAACACCTCGCTCCCTTTCGGACGACATTCAAATAACTTGATTACCATATTTAATGGTGTGACCCCCACATCATTCGTGAGATACGTTCCGATCCCGTACACGTCATGCAGACGTCCGTTCACGAAAGCCTTGATCTTCTTCACTCCCTCCAGATCCAACGCATCACTGTACACGATCGTCTTACTTTTCGGGTCCACCCGATGTTTCCGGTAATGCTCCAATGCTTTCTCCGTGAATTCAAAAGGATCACCACTATCCCAACGTAAACCATCAAACAACTTGGCATACTTCGTGTCAAAACTATTAAAGAAATTATCGGAAGTATACGTGTCTGCCAAGGCTATACCCAAATAACCGTCATAAACATCCACCCAATTTTCCAACGCCAAGGCATTCGCCGACCGATAACCGAAATGCGCCCCGTGATACATGAACCATTCGTGGGGATGAGTCCCCATCGGAATTAAGTCATATTTCATGGCAAAATAAACATTACTTGTCCCGTTCAACAAGCCCTTCATATTCTCTTTCAATATGCCGATCACCCGATCCTGCACGTCAAAGGAGTATCTTCTCCGGGTTCCGAATTCGGAAATTTCCGCTTTTATATCCGCAAAGGCTCTTGCTTTCTCCGTTGCATTTCGTTCCAAATCACGGGCAACCTGTCCCGTCATCCGGAAATATAATTCGGAGATCATCGCCATTAAAGGAACTTCCCACAACACGGTCCGGTACCACAAACCTCGAATTTCCACGTCTAGCTTTCCTCCCTCCTGACTCACTTTCACCTCGGCAGGATTAAAACGAAAACCTTTCAAAAGATCGAAAAACACCGAATCAAAATAATAACATTTTGCTCGCATAAACTTCTCGTTTTCCTTTGAAAGTACCACTCCCGCCATAGCCTCCACCTCTTTTTTCAAAGCATCAGCAAAACCGGGAGGGAAACTCGTATTTCCCCTGTTCACGAAACGATAAACCACTTCCGAATCCGGAAACTTCTTTTGTATGGCATTCATTGCCGTGAACTTATACAAATCATTATCCAAAAAATCATGGATGATCATATTACCCCCTTTTTATGAAAACAATAATGATTCCGACGTCTCAAAACGAGCCCCCATCCGGGCGGCCTTCTCGTAAATTGGAATAGCTAAATCCTCGCATCCCGAAATATTACCCATACAATCTTCCAGTATCACCAGTCGCTGAACTACCTCAGGATAATCAAACAACTGCCTCAACGTGTTTGCCACACAGTGACTTTTTGCCTCTCCGGCCAACCAGATCACGTCATACGACTCTAGCTCGTCCTTCAGTTTCATATTAAACTTTGTATCAGCAGCATAATCCAAAGGAATATTTGCCCGAAAAGCACCGAAAAACTCGGTTGAAGGATTCAAGCCCTTCTCCACCACCTCGTAATACTTTCCTTCTCTGGCCCAGCACGTCACGGCCTCCATCAACACGGGGGTTATGGCTGCCCCTTCACTCCCGTACAGACAATGTTCCGGCCAAATCATATGCTTATATTCCTCGTTTTCAATCAATCGACGTAAATAATCAATTACCTCTTCTCTATCCCCGAAAGGAATCCACTCTCCCGACAATACCTCCCACCATGAAATAGTTGTAAAAGGAGCCGGATGCTCTCCCCGCTTGTTCTTCCAATAGAACGGATGAGCGATGTCCATCACGTGATGTTCATCTGCCGTGAGAATAATCTTATCAATAACAGTCATTTTCTCCTTGATCAACCGACTTAACCTCTCCACGTCTTTCTCTGCCCCCGGCACGTAAAGCGAACCCGAAGGCAAACAAAAATCGTTTTGCATATCCACTACCAACAATACTGTCTTCATCTTCTTACAACATTCCTAAATCATGAAACATCACCCGATATTCTGCCGCTTTATCCTCTAAAGGCTTCGGGTAAGCCCGTGAAGACGAAGGCATCCGGTACAACCGTAAAGCCCTCCCTTTATATCCAAAATCACTGAAACCTCCCACTTTAGGAGCCTCAGCCCCGACCAAGGCCAGCAAAGTATCTGTTGCCTTCTGTCCCGTGGTTACAATCGCCTTACATTCGGGAATTCGTTTCAGCACGGCATCCAAATCCACGGGAGTAACAATCTCCAAAAACTGATCGGACGCATTTCCCCGTTGACGAATCACCTCCATCGCCGTGTCAAACAAGGCAACCCCGGTTTCTTCCAAAAAAGCGACTAACCGTTCCCGGCTAAAGGCTTTCTTCCCCTTTTCTAAAAAATAATCTTTATCCCCGAAAAACAACACCCCATATATCCTCCACATATCATTTTGCAGATTCGGGTAATAAAACTCCATAGACCACCTCGCTCTTGGCGGTGGAAAACTTCCCAGCATCAACAACTTGGCATTTGCCGGCAAGAACGGCTCTAACGGATGCTTTTCTACTTCTATATGTTGATTCTTTATCTCCATTACCAACTTCTACGTTTTCTACAACATTTTTGTTAAAAAATGCCTTTCCTCTTTTATATTTTCTACAAAGGTAAAAGAGATTATGAATTTCACAACTCATCACGGAAACAATTATTCCGAGCATTTATTAATGAATTCAATTCATGTATCTCTCCATTTCTATCAATTTTATAACCAACCTCTTAAAATTTAATCTACCTTTGTAAAGTACCAATAAGAAGGAATATGTGTATCAAAAAGCTAATTGGAGAAACCTCTGAATATGAGAAAAAAGAAATGCTTGAAATCAAAAAGCCCAAAAGTTGGCTAAAAAGTGTTTCAGCCTTTGCTAACGGTATCGGTGGAACACTCATATTTGGTATCTCTGATAGCGATACGATTATAGGACTTTCTGATGCAAAGAGGGATGCTGAAATAATTAGTGAACAAATAAAAACAAAGTTAGACCCGATCCCCGAAGTAAATCTACGTTTCCATGCAACTGAAGATGGAAAAGAACTGATAATCCTTCAAGTTGCACAAGGCAAAGAAACGCCTTACTACTACATAGGTGATGGTAATAGACAAACATTTATCAGAATTGGTAATGAAAGTGTTCCGGCAGATCGTTCCTCTATGAAACGATTGGTATTGAAAGGATGCGGAAGTTCTTTCGATAGCATGTTATCACAATATAAATTTCAAAACATGTCTTTCTCAAAAGTACGTTCGGTATATAAACAACGAACAAGTATTGATTTTGAAGATTCCGACTATGCCTCTTGGGGTATCATCGATGAACATGGTGAACTCACTAATGCAGGAGCCTTACTTGCCGATGAAAGTCCGATTAAACATTCTCGAATATTTTGTACCCGCTGGAACGGATTAGATAAAGCTCCTGGCCTCATGGAGGCTATAGATGATAACGAACTTACCGGAGGATTAGTCAACCTATTGCAACAAGCAACTGACTTTGTCAATAAAAACTCCCGAAAAGCATGGATGAAAACGAGTGATGGAAGAATAGAAATGCCAGATTATCCAGAACGCGCAACCCTTGAAACGATCGTAAATGCCTTAATTCATCGAGATTATTTAGAATATGGCAGTGAAGTACATATAGATATGTTTGATGATAGGATGGAAATCTATTCTCCGGGAGGTATGCCTGACGGGACAAAAGTTCAAGAAATTGATTTACTAACGATTCCATCCAAACGCCGTAATCCTATCATTGCAGACATCTTCAATCGCTTAAAATACATGGATAGACGAGGGAGTGGATTCAAAAAAATAATTGAAGATTATAAAACATACGAAAGTTTTAGCAATGGACTCGTTCCACAATTTAAATCTGAAACAAATTCTTTCTTTATCACGCTTTGGAATTTAAATTATCCAGCAACAAAAGATGTCACAAAAGATGTCACAAAAGATGTCACAAAAGATGTCACAAAAGATGTCACAAAAGAACAAAAACAAGTTATTTTACTGATAAAAGAGAACCCGATAATAACAACAAATCAAATAGCCAATCAACTAAACCTATCACAACGTCAAATACTAAGACACATCAAAGAATTAACAACTCTTGGAATCATCAAGCGTGAAGGAGGTCGCAAAACCGGGTTCTGGGTTATCAAATAAATATCAAGACACTATTTATACCACAACTTAAACCGTACCAAAACAGTCCCCTGTAACTTGATCTTCTCAAAATCCACTCCGGCATCGGCACTTCCCCGACCAGCATCAAGAGCCACGTTCGACATATATTGGGCAGCCATCCCTCCCCAATGCTCTTCCCTGATATAAATAGCCTCTTTTATACTCTGACCGATCGCCGCGGCTAAGCCCATTGCTTTTTCCTTTGCCACCTCTATCGCATCCTCCTTAACCTCCCGACGCAATTTCTCAATCTGTGAATGATCCACCCGTTCCACTTCGGCCTCCACGCCACCCATCTGTTCCAATCCCGCAAAAACACGATCTAGCGTATTAACATCATGCAACAACAAAACGTACTCTTTTCTCAACTTCATAGCCCCGCTTTTCAATTTATAGCGATTACCAGCCATATTCCTCACGGCTAAATCCTTCTTCACATCAATCCCTACTTTTTGCAACGTTTGGAACAACTTTTTCTCCTGTTGCTCCAACTCCGTCTTCCCCCTCTGATCCTTTTCCCTCAATATGATTTTCACGTAAATTTCATCCGGAACCACTTCCATCATGGCCGTCCCTGTTACCTCGATATAAGGCTGATCCAAAAAATCGTTTTCTTTACTTTGAGCCATCCCCAAAGCCAATGTTCCTAAAAATAACACGAGCAACAAAACCGTCTTTTTCATCATGCGGTAATTTTAAATGATTATTTCTTTTTCCTTTTCTTCTCCACAGACCACCCGAATTTACCAATTTTTTCTCCCAACTCAAAATATCCACCATGCAGATATACCAAAGGATCAGCATTCGCCAACTCAAACCTCCCGCTATCCTTATCCAGATAACGATCGTCCGCCTGCACGTTCACCACGTCAGCAATGAACACGTGATGTGACCCCAAAGGAATGATCTCCTTCACCCGGCACTCGATCGACACCGGAGACTCCTCAATAATCGGGGCCTTCACCACCTCAGCCTTTCCCGGAGTCAACTTCATCTCTTCAAATTTATTATAATCCTTCCCGGAACGTACCCCACACCAATCCGTGGCATACGCCATATCCTTCGTGGTCAAGTTTATCACGAACTCCCCGTTCTTCTGAATAATCGGGTACGAATATCGTTCCGGCCGCACCGAAATATAACACATCGGTGGATTCGTACACAACGTTCCCACCCATGCCACCGTCAGCACGTTATATTCACTCGGTTCACACCCGCAACTCACCAACACGGCAGGTAAAGGATAAATCATATTTCCCGGTTTCCAGTTATGTTTCATGTCAATCTATTTTATGCAGGCAAAGATAAAGGAAAAGATCAGCTAAAAAAAGACCGGGTTCTCACAAACCCGGCCCATTCACTACTCACTCATACACAAAACAAGTAGCATGGATGAACCTTATTTCTTTATATATACCAAAGCGACACAACCGCTTCCCATCCAAGGATCAAGCACTTTATTCGTTTTCGGGTCAAACGGCAAAATTCCATCACCGTCCTCTCCAAACATTCCGTAAATCAAACCTGTTGTAGGATCGTACACCTGATCGGTGAAATAATCATCTATGGTTGCAACAACCGGATTATTATAATCAATACCTGTCCACTCATATTCTTCTTCAAATTCATGTACCGTGGCTTGAGCGGTAACATCTTCACCTTCATTATTCCTAAACACATAATAGTTCCCATCCGTCTTAACAAAGTAGTAAGATTTCTTCACCTCCCTCGCTGGTCCAGTGATATTATAATAATCATCACCCAACTCACCAGTCATAGGCATATGATACACTTCATTTCCCATATCAAGGCGTAAACTAACAAATATATTTTCTTCTCCATACAAAAATGTGCCACTAGTTGAATAAATTCGTATATACTCTATTCCTAATTGATCGGAGTAAGTATTCACAAGTTCTGCATTTCCATCACGTCCAACAGAATACAAGTTAATATCATAACTTTCCGTGTCATAAGTCAAAGCGTATAACTTTTCCCCATCCGTGGCAATAGAGAAACAACGTCCCGCATCTGCCCAAGCAATCTTTCCACCTTTACCCGCTTTTACATCATAATAACGCAATTCATAGGTACTCTTATCATCCACGAACGTTATAGCTTTGTAGTACACCACGCCATGATTATCCGCAACGATACCATCAAAGTCACTATCCAAAGTAAACACAGCCTTCCCTCTCCTTTGTGCAGTAACATCAATCGGACATACAGAAGTCGTTGTCTCGTCGGCAAACACACCATACAAAGTTGCCTCGACGTCGGGAACTTCAGCAAAAGTTATATCTCCCAACTCGTATGATTTCCCACCTTGCAACAAAATAACTTTACATTTACCGTCCACATCCGCCGATACCTTAAAAGTTATCCCGGCATCAGTAACTTCCACGATCGTGGCATCAATAGCCTCGGCAGCTCCTTCCGGTTTCACCTGTATCTTACAATCTTGGGCGAACCCCTTACCCGCGATAGTCACATTATCCCCGGCAACAGGATTTACCGTCGGCAGTTGTAAATCCGTAATCGGCATCTCGGGCTCCTCCGGATTATCCTTATCATCGGAACAAGCAATAAAACTCGCCAACAAACAAAATAATAACATTAATCTTTTCATAGTCTTTCATTTTTTTCACCTTGTACCCCAAAAGGTTCTGTTAGTGTTAATATTGACAAAGAGGTAGGGTCTGAATAAACCTCTTTCTATAATTATTCTTCTAACTTCCTGACATACTCCTGCACTGCCGCCGACAAACCGGGATTATTAAATTGCAGGGAAATCACGTAAGCTTGGTCATAACATTTCTTCGCATCCTCCTTGCTCCCCGAAGCCTTATAACAATCGCCTAACATTAACAAACAACGCATCTGCGTTTCCGGCTGCAACTTGCTTTTCAGAGCTTCGTTCAACCAACTGATTCCCTGACGAGCCACTTCCGGCGTGATCTTTTCCCCTAGCACCTCGTACAGCGACTCCAACGCCCCGATATAATCTTGGGAACGAATACCCTCACCCAAACCCGCGAAATATTTCTCCATGTACAAACAGTACTTTTCGACATCTTTCTTGTTGTACAAATAATACTCCGCATCCAACAGCAACTTTAAACCGGAATACACGTCCATCTCTCCAAAATTCATTACAGAATCGTACACCACCTTCAAATCCCCCCGCACACGTTCCAACTCCATCTCGTAACTTGTATCTCCTTTTTTCGCCAACTCCTCCATCCGTGAATAACTCAACATAAACAGAAAATTGGAAACCTCGTTTCGATCAATTACCCGTGTATAATCATCAAAATGTGACAACACAAATTCAAACACCTCATCTTTCTTCTCCATCCCCGTATGATACATAGAGAAAATCTTCAAATCATTCGCCGTGATACAATCTTCCAACCGCATTTGTTTCCGGTAATCGGCATACAACTTCTCGATCCGATACTCCCATTTGTCATGATCTTGACCGGACAAGCGAGCGATATATTCCGGGCCCTCCAACAAGATCTCCTGCATCAGTAATTGATTCTTTTTATCCTTCTTTAATTTCTCGTAAAGCTGGTCCACGGGCAACACTTCTTTCAACGCCAACTTGGCAAAACGAAGAAAACCGTTCTTGTCAGTAGCTCCCAATTGCCGCCCCAGCACGTTGCCTTCCGTATCCAAAATCAACATATTCGGATATGCAGCAACTCCGTATCGTTTCACCTCCGGTAAGAAAGCCTTATCCTCAGCATTAATCTGGTAATTAACAAAATACTTGTTAAAATATTCCCCAACCTCATCATCCGGGAATATATTCTTGGACATCAGTTGACAAGGTCCGCACCAAGTGGTGTAAAAATCGACAAACACTTTTTTATTCTCGGCCCTCGCCTGTTTCAAAGCATCCTGAAAAGAGCCTTTGAAAAAACGAATCCCCTCACCTCTTGTCCCGATAGTAAAAACGCATATAATCATTAATAACACAATCTTTCTCATAGCCATTTATTTTACTATTCCACGATAAAAGTGAACACGTCCGGGATTACCTCGGAATATCCTTCATTCGATACCCTCACCGAAACCAAGTAATGCCCCACGGGCACACTTACTTTTAAAGGAAATTCCATCCTTCCGCCTCCCCGGATTTTCAGAAAACTCTTAAACATGGCAGCGTCACCGTCCACGGACGTCACGTCCACGATCTCGAACAGAAGGGGAGCCGTACCATCAACCCCTTGACATTTCGGGGACACCCATGGGGCATTGTTCATCTTCCGGTAAGCATCTTTCAACGGGTCCAATTCCTTGCGAATAATCATCGTGTCAGGAACGTACTGTGCATTACCCATCTCCAAGTACCCCGGCGTGGGGTTGTGACATCCCCACCAAACCAATATCAACCCGATCAAAACAAAATACTTTTTCATCTCTCCCATACTATTAATGATTAACTATTGCCCAATATTTATCCCTGTACATCTCTCCCAAATTATAACTGTACGGTAACGAATGTACCATCCCGTTCGTCGGCCTCACACCAATTGTTGCCGTACCAATTTCCTTGATCTTCTGCCCATCGTTATCAACCGATGCCATATTCACGATAACCGGTCCCATCTCGGGAATATGCATGTAGGGTTCCTGTATCGTCCACAACCACACCCGATTACCCCAACGAGTGGTAAAAACATCACCCCCGCCATCTATCTTTCCTTCCTCATTATAAGTAACTCTCGCAATATCATCACGGGAAACAATCCCTTCTATCACGTGACTCAACACGATTTTCCGGCATATCTCGACCGGTACCCGTTGTATACTTTGGTAACCATGAACCACGTATTCTTTATCCGTGTTTCCCACTCCACCAACCTTATCCCAGACAAACCATTTGCGAATAGTGATATTCGTGGGGCCCAGAAAAGTGAAATCCTCCTTTTCGAACATCTCCCGTAACCCCGCACGATCAATAATCTTCACGATAGAATCCCAATCATAATGATTACTTTGTAAATATTCATACATATTACCCCGGAACTCCTCCCCGCAAACACCCGTATCGATATAGTCGTATTTTGTACCGCAAGCCATAAACACACCTGCCACGACCAGTATAAACAATATCTTTCTCATAACTTATTTCATTTTTGACGCCCAAAACGCATTCTGGATCATTAAATCATTTTGTGAAAAGGCAGTCTGCGGCACAGGCATATAAAGCGCCCCGTCTTTCACGTCATCCACTGACAACTCGCTAAAATTACCCTGCAATTCCGTTTTCCAATACCCATTACGAACCACGTCATAATAACGGTGTCCCTCGTATAATAACTCCTTCTCCCGCTCCCTGAAAATATCATATTTCAAATCCCCGCTATCGTTCTTTGCGGGCCACATCTCGGCTCCCGCCCTCTGGCGAATCACGTTCAAATCAGCCTCCGCTCCCGTCCGGTCATCCATCTTCACCCGGCACTCCGCACGCAACAAGTACATATCCGCCAACCGGAAAATAACCCGATTCACATCCATCCCACTAAGCCAAACTTCCCCTGCAACCGATGAACCATAACGAGCATACCGCCATTTATAGAGATAAGCTAATCCCGCCTCTTGCCATTCCGGATCATCCAACTTATAGAAATAAGCCTCTCGACGGGCATCCCCTACCGGGAACAAGGAATTCACACCCGCTATCGTTATTCCCAAATCCTTACTTTTAATCTTCATCTTTTCCTCCGTCTTCACTACTGGAGCTCCAATCATGGAATAAGCGGGTAAAAAAGTAAAATAAGAACTGATATCCTGATAATTGATTTCCAACTCGAAAATACTTTCCGCACTTTTCCTGTGCATCACCTCGGAACAAACCTCTTCCGGGTTTGCCGCGAGAGTATAAACACCCACCTCATCACGATACTTTTCCTCTATCAACTTGCTCGCCCACTTCTCCGATTCTTTCAAATCTTCCTGACCACCAACCACGTGGGCTTTCCACGCGTACAAGTGAGCCAACAGGGCGGCAGCACTTCCCTTGCACCCGTATTGCTTTGAAGTCAACGCTTTGTTATTCGAATTTTTCAGATTACCGTACTTGGGTAACATATCGTACGCCTGCAATGCAGCATGAATAGCCGTGTCCAAAACGACAGAGGCCGGACTTTTAGCGTATTTATCAATGTAATTGCTCCCCTTCGTGATAACGGCATCTCCCCACATCCGTACGAGATAAAAATAACACAGGGCCTTCACGAATTCTCCCTGACCACAATAAAAACGAACTCGTTCGGGAGCCACATCCTTGGCTTTCTTGTAATTATCAAAAAATAAATCCACGATAGCAAGCGTGTTATAATAAGCTCTCCATTGCTGTTGAGTGGAATGATTCAAAAAATAATCGGTATTCAATCCGCGTATTTTATTCATTTCAGACCCTTGTTTCACGACATCAACCCGGAGTCCAATAAGCTCTTGTTTGGTAACCATGGCCAAGGCCGTCCTCAAATTCCCGTGCATTTGTGTCACCAACGCTTCCAAATCCTGTTCCGTCGCAAAATAATGTTCAAACGTCACCCCGTTCTTCGGTTCCAGATCGAGAAGTGATTCGCAAGACGTGCATAACAGCAAGACCAGTACACTATATAAAAATCTTTTCATAATCAACCTCTTTTAAAAATTTACAGTCAAACCAAAAGTCCATTTCCGCGCCAGAGGATACGTACGGCCATCATCAAACCCTGTCCCGATATTCGTCACCTCGGGATCAAGTCCCGAATAATTTGACAACAGGAACAAATCCTCCCCTGTCACGAAAACTCGGATGCCATCCAACCACAACTTCTTCATGATCCGTTTCGGAAGATTATACCCTATCGTTAATTGTTTCAACCTGCAATAATGCACGTTTTCCAGGGCAGCCGTCGTTTGCCCGGTGATATTGATCAACGTGGAATTACCATATAAACCAAGTGTCTGGTACTTACTCCCGTCACCGGCATACTGCCAGAAATCGGACAACGACACATTCGAAAAAACAGGATAAACCCCCAACCTTCCCTGAAGAGTACTATACTTGAACGAATTCACCATCTTACGCCCAAGCGTGTAAGTCAACAAAACATTCACGTCAAAATTCTTCCACCTGATCTCGTTGACCAATCCTCCGTAAGCCTGTGGCAACGTGGTCCCGGCATAAACCAAATCATCATCCGTGAGTTGTCCGTCACCATTAATATCCGCAATCCTACGCATTCCCTTCGTGAAAAAATACTCTTCGTCTCCCTCCGGTGACAACATTTGCTTTTTACCGGACTGGTCGAACACGTATGGGACATCGGCATCACTCTCGATCATTCCCAAATCCTTGAAAAGATAGATCCCGCTCAACGGTTTACCAATCACCTTCTCTTGAAAATCCCTCCCCGAGTAACTCTTTCGGAAACGATTCCAATTCCGGGATACATTGAACCGTGTACGCCATTTCACTTCCGTGTCCCTCAGTATATCGATTTTTGCATCCAACTCCAACCCCTCGTTTGAAATTGCCATGGTATTTCGCCACTGTACCCCATTAAACCCGTACATGTCTCCGGGCAACACCTCTTTATTTATCAAAGCACGCGTGTACTTGTAATAATAATCTATGGTTAGGTTCAGACGGTAATTAAAAAAATCCATATCCAACCCGAAATCATATTGGTCCGACTCTTCCCATTTCAGCTTCCGGTTTATCACCCCCTCGGGTTGCATCCCCTGTACCCCGTCAAAGATCGTTCCCGGGGACATTAGC
The DNA here is from genome assembly GCF_040920905.1 of Butyricimonas sp. RTP31003st1_G1_RTP31003_210430. Taxonomy (NCBI): domain Bacteria; kingdom Pseudomonadati; phylum Bacteroidota; class Bacteroidia; order Bacteroidales; family Odoribacteraceae; genus Butyricimonas; species Butyricimonas sp. RTP31003st1_G1_RTP31003_210430. Next base: position 24,740 of record NZ_JBCOSQ010000045.1, read on the forward strand.
CCTTGTGCCAAATACGGGACCGCAAACTGGCTACCGGAACGTCCCCAGCTTGCCCGCACTTTTCCGTAATTCAACCACCATGCCCACTTCATGAAACGCTCGGTTGAAAAGGCCCACCCGACCGCCACGGACGGAAAGGTAGCCCAACGTACATCCGCACCGAACAGCGAAGACCCGTCCCGCCTCACCGTGACTTCCAACAAATACTTCTTGTCATAATTGTAAGCCAATCGACCGAAATAACTCACCATGGCCGTTTCCGAAAAACTGGAACTATAATCTTTCATCGCACGATAGTCATCGACCTTCGGATCGTAAACCAAATCCGGGAACCCACTCCCGACATACTCAATCCGGTCACTCGGCCCGCGTAACCCGTGACCGCCATTACTCCAACTTTTACTACCATCATACGCCAACCCGAACAACAAGTCAAAATTATGTACCTCGTCAAGCGAGAACACGTAACTTAACAAATTCTCGTTGGACAACAACATATCCCGGGCAATATCTCCCGATGATTTACTTTCATTATAACCACTCGCATCCAAATAACTGGGAGTAAATTGATTCTGGTTCGCCTGCGTGTAATCCAACGCCAAGGAAGTCGTGATCGACAATCCTTTTAAAATCTCGTACCCCAATTGCAAGTTAGCTCTTAAACGATAAGAAGTGTTATTTTCAACCTGTCCATTTAGCATCTGCAACATTTTCTTCTCTACCGCTCCACCCTTCAAAAGTAACGAAGAGGTATAATTAGGATCAACCGTGAATCCCTCGTATTTAAAGGCATCTCCCGATGTCGCCCCCCGACTTCTGTCCGTGTATGCCAAATAGAAACGACTATCCACGGTCAACTTCTTCACGGGATTGAAAGAAAGATTCGTCAACAAATTCACGCGTGAAAAGTCACTTCCCGGCATAATCCCCGTTTCCTTGTAATATCCAGCCCCAACCATATACGTCATCCTCTCCGTACCGCCACTCGCCTGAATATTGGCATTCAGAATCTTTCCCGTGCGAAAAATATACTTGTACCAATTCGTGGAATTATTGAAAAAAGGATTCAAAGAATCTTGAATTATATTTTTAGCTTCCAACCCCAAGCCACGATCCCAAAATGCATCATATATCGCCTCGTTATTAGCAGCCTCCTCGTATGAAGTCGGGTATTTGTAATATCCCTTCCCCTTCACCTCGTAGGCTCCTTTTTGTGCCCGCATGACGGCTATGTGATAAAGGCGTTCCGCCCGCCCACCCAACTGTGTCGGGGCCTCCGGCAACACGGACGCCGAATAGGACAGGTTCACGGAAAACTTTCCCTCACCTGCACGTCCTTTTTTCGTGGTAATCAAAATCACCCCGTTCGCAGCACGTGAACCGTAAATGGCTGCCGAAGCGGCATCCTTCAACACTTCCACCGACTCAATCGTCGAGGGATCAATTTCCGCTATCGTGTTCGTTCCCGTCACCGGGGAAGTAAACGAATGAACGGGAACCCCGTCTATCACGTATAACGGAGAACCATCACCACCGCCCGCTTCATCCAACCACAAGGAATTATACCCGCGTACCGCCACGTTCGTACCCCCGCCACCGGGAGAACCCGACTGGATATTCACCCCGACTCCCGACATTCGTCCTTGTAGCAAAGTTTCCAAACTCGCCGCCGGAATCTCTTTTATATCATCCGCCTTGATCGACGACACGGAAGTTATCAACTCCCGTTTCTTTCTCGACCCGTAAGCAATAACGGTCACTTGATCCAAGTCGGAAACCTCTTCTTCCAATTTCACGATCATATCTTTATCGGGAGTAATGGCTACTTTCTTTGCCTTAAAACCGATAAACGAGAAAACCAAATTCCCCTTGGGCTTGTCAACCACAAGTGTAAAAGCCCCGTCAACAGCCGTAGCGGTCCCTATCGAAGTGCTATCCAAACGTACCGTCACGCCAATCATAGGTTCTCCTTTCACGTCCACCACCACACCTTTTAATACATATTTTTTAACCGTACTATCGGCTTGTTTAGGCCTGATAACCACCATAATTCCATCTACCCTGTAAGTAAATGGCATATCCTTCAATACTATATCTAATATTTCCAGTACTTTTTTATTCTTCACATCCACACTCACCTTTTTCCCCTTCACGTCATCGTAATTGAACATGAATTTGTACACATCTGCCTTCTCCAACTCTTTGAACACGGAAGATAACTCTTGATTCACGAACTTAAAAGAAACTTTATTCTCCTGCGAGAAACCGGAAAAACCCAGTAATATAAAAAACACCCACAATACCATCCCACGCCACCTTTGTCCCGGTCTTAAACAAAACAATTTTCGCTTTCTTTTCATGATTTTATCTATTTTAGTATTTCAAATATGACATACAATATCCTGTTTGAGAAAATATTTTTCTCAAAACCCCTATATTTCAAAACATTAATTTTCTATCTACAAACTACTATACAATTACCCTGATCCTCTATCTTCAATTTTTTCATCTCATTCAAATGCTCCAGAACTTTCCGGAATGTATCTTTCCGATCCGCCCAAAACTGAAAACGTAACTCTTTCAATTCTAAATCTTCATAAATTACCGTGAAATTATACCAGCGTCCCAATTCTGTCAAAATATCCTCCAACCGCTCGTTATCATAGTAAAAGTACCCTTCTTTCCAAGAAATAAACTTCATCACATCCACTTTCGACACCCTCACTTTCCCCTGACTATACAAGGCGTTTTCGTTCGGTTTCAGTAATATCTCCCTTGAATCTTCCGGAACTTTCACGGCCACCCGCCCGTTCACCAAAGTAACATTCACCTTGTCTGTCAGGTAAGCCTGCACGTTAAACTCCGTTCCCAGAACACGGGTTTGCAAACCCCGTGTTTTCACGATAAACGGACGCTTTTCATCCCGAACCACTTGAAAATAAGCCTCCCCGGACAATTCCACCACCCGCCTCTCATCCTCGAAAGTAACCGGATAACGAAACTCCGTTTCCGAATTTAACCACACTTTCGTCCCGTCATCCAGAATCACGAAATATTCCCCGCCACGAGGCACTTTCAGCGTGTGTAACTCTTCCGATTTCCCCATTAATTGCCGCGGTGTATAAACCAGTCCTCCCAAAGAATCCGTGGACAACACTTTAAACGTTTGTGGCAAACGTTGCATCAACAAAGCCTCATTCTCCCGGTTCAAACGAATCTCCTCCCCATCATTTAAAACAAGCGTTACCCCTCCATGCTCAACATCCTCCCCTCCCGGTACCACCATCACCAAAGGCACCTCCTCTTTCGGAGACGAATGGTTCCACAGCCAGCTCACCGAAATAAGCACCCCGATACAAGCCGTCATCGCTGCAATCCGGTAAACCCATAACATCCTCTTCCGAGAAAGTCTCCGACTCAATTTTGCCCATTCCAAGTTCACGTCAGGTCGTTGTCTGTCAACAGCCCTCAAACTTCCCTCCCGCACCCGACGCAATTCTTCCAAAAGTCGACGATGTCTTTCATCCCGCAACCACACCCGCATCTCCTCATCATCGATCATTTCCGGATGATTCAGCACTCGAACGGCAAAGTCAATATCTACATAGTTATACTTTCGTTCCATTTTACCCTATTCATATATCCTATACACGTAGACCCCGGTAAAATGGGTAATGCCGAAAACCACTTTTTTTATCTTTTTTCAGCTCTTTTTTTCATGCACAAGAAAAATAGAATAAAATCCTCTCCCGAAAACTGTTCTCTTAACAATCGTAATGCTTTCATTACATGAGCTTTCACCGTATTCACTGTGATCCCGAATTCAACCCCGACCTCCTGGTATTTTTTCCCTTCCAAAAAACACATTTTAAACACATTTCTAGTCTGGGCAGGTAATTCTTCCACGGCATGATGTATGCGTTCTATCAACAATTCGTACTCCTGCAGTTCCCTCTCATCAAACGCCTCCGGTTGCTCCTTCATGTACGCCACGAAACGTTCCGTCGTCTTCTGATGCCTCAACTCGTCCAAACAAGCATTACGAACGAGCCGATATACAAAAGGAACCAGAGAACTGGAAAATTCCAACCGATCCCGTCCCGCCCACACGGCCTCAAACGCATTACTCACCACATCTCTAGCAAGTTCGCTATCATTCAGAAAACTAAGGGCATAATAATACAACCGGGCATAATTTTCCCGGAACAATTGTTCGAAATAACGTTTTTTATCCAATATAGTAAACATATGCCCACGTTAAACGTTGGCAAATATAGGGCAAAAAATAAAAATATGAAACTATACCAAAATAATAACATTCAAATATTTCATTCCCGTATCCTGCCAATCCGACATCCGAAACCGCCAACTCGTCTCTTCGTGTCACTGACAGGCCGTTTGGCACACCCTTTGTTAATCCAGCCCGTGAATAGGACCAGCTATTTTTTAATAACCGATCTCTACTCATTTAATCACTTAAATTATAGGAGATTTTATCATGGGTGCAGCCGGAAACAAAAAACCGAAGAAAAGCAAGAACAAAAAAGATGTTCCGTCTTATTTAGTCGAAGAAACGATACACGAAACACCTCTAAAAAACAAAAAGCACAAATAAAATATGCTTACGGGAAAACAGAAGAGGGGATCTTGGGATTTTCCCTCTTCTTTGCTATAATTACGCCCCAAGTTTCGCGATAGCTCCATCAAAAAAATTATCACTCGCCCGTGACCTTTCGTGTCACAATTATGCGTATATTTGTCATATATTCAAATAAAATACTTATCTGCCATGGCACGAGAAAATTATGTACGATTCGACTGGGCAACCAAACGATTGTTAAGACAAAAATCAAACTTCGTGATTCTCGAGGGATTCCTCTCCACGTTACTGGGAGAACGTATCAAAATTGATCGTATGCTGGAAAGCGAGGGCAACCAGCAACATGCTGAAGATAAATTCAACAGGGTCGACATGCTGGCTGAAAACAGTAAAGGTGAACTCGTTATTATCGAAGTACAGAACAACCGGGAGCTGGACTATTTTCATCGTATGTTGTATGGAGTATCAAAGGCTATTACCGAATACATCACGAAAGGAGAACCCTACTCGCAAGTTAAAAAAGTATACTCCATAAACATCGTGTACTTTGACCTAGGACAAGGGGAAGACTACGTATATCACGGGAACACTTCTTTCGAAGGAATTCATAAACATGATACACTTAAACTATCTTTACGACAACGAGAACAGTTCATCAGAGAGAATGCCGGAGATCTTTTTCCTGAATACTACGTGCTACGTGTTAACGAATTTGATAAACTGGCTAAAACTCCCCTTGACGAATGGATAGCTTTCTTGAAAACAGGTGAAATTGCCGACAACACAAAGACTAGCGGATTATCCGAAGCCCGAGAATTACTACGTCTTGACAATCTTAGTCCCAAAGAACGTGCCAGTTATGAAGCACATTTGAGCGCCCTACAATATCAACGCAGCGTGATCCAATCCGGCTGGATTGAAGGAAAAGCAGAAGGATGGGCGGAAGGAAAAGCAGAAGGAAAGGTAGAAGGGAAGGTAGAAGGGAAGGCGGAGGGATTAGCTGAAGGAGAAAAAAAGAAGGCTTTGACGATAGCGAAACAAGCAAAAGAAATGGGTATGTCCATCGAAAATATTCTTTTACTAACAGGATTAAAAAAAGAAGAACTCCCATTTTAAAGTAAGAAATGACTTTTTGAACATCCCTTCTATTGTTCTGAACGATCCTTGCACCTTCTTCTTATTCCCCTATATCATCAAAAAGTTTATAACACTACAATCCCTTTAAGGAAAGTAGCACCTTTTCCGTTTCCGGGTTCGAAGGATACGTCATCGTCGCATTCACTATTTTCCCTTCCTTATCCAGCAGGACAAAACGAGGAATAGCTGTGATCCCGTATGCCTTCCGGAAAGCCAGTTCTTCCCCCATGTACAACTGCACCCCGCCCATCTTTTTCTCTTTCACCATCTTTTCCCAAACAGAACGATCCTTATCGCAAGACAAACTCACGAAAACGATCTTTTTCTTCGCCAACTTCTTTTCCAGCTGTTGCAAATAAGGAATCTCCTTGCAGCAAGGCCCGCACCATGTGGCCCACACATCGATAAACACGTACTTCCCCTTGAAATCCTTCAGGGAACACACCTTCCCTTTCACGTCCGTACATTGGAAATCCGGTGATACGCTACCCGGTACCCGTTCCGTGGCGACCGTTTTTTCGGCATCTCGCTGCTGGTTTGACAGAGCCTCCATCAAAGCCTTGAGTACCGCAGCCTTATCCAGTTGCGTCGAATCCTTCTTTTCATTCACCTCCTGTGCGCACAACCACAACGGACAGCAAAGCAGGCATATCAAACTAAATAGCCATCTATTTCTCATCATTTCTATTTTATATCATTCATTATTTCACGGAAAGTACCACCCGGTACGTCTGGTTCGGTTCGAAATAACAATCGTGGATAAAGATAAAATTCTCGTTCACCTCGACCGTCCCCTCGAAATCCAACTTCTTCGCCAACTTGGGTTGTTGTAATCGTTCCGGGAAAAAGTACGAGAACGGCAAGCGCCCCAGCGTGGCAGCATTAAACGGGGTTGACTTTTCCTTGTAATAATTACCCGTCATCTGTCGCCGGTCAAACTGATCATCTGTCCGGATCGTCAAGATATATTTACTCCCTTTCCGTTTTGTCGTCACCTGATAATGCGAGGTTTCCGGCGTCTCCTTCAGCCGCACGTCCCACTTCGGATCGCCGTAATACACGAACACGTCCCGATCATACAAATACCCCATCTGGTTCAAGGTCACCATCTCCTGCCCGACTGCCCCCGTAACCGTTGCGAGATTATCCCGGTAATCCCGGTTCACATCGTCCGTTTCCGGGTAATCCACTTCCAAAAACTTCGGGTTCCAATCATTCAGACGGCTCAAAATAAACTGCGTGTTCAAAAATACCGCCTCCGCGAAAGTATAACGTCCGGCATTCGTCACCCACATCTTCCAAGTCCCCCATCCGGCCTGCCCGTGCCACTCCGGCACGCAATAGCCCGCCAGCGCACTCACGTTTCCGTCCTTCATCCAAGCCGTCACCAAATTATCCGTCTTGTCAAACATCGCTCCCCCGTAATTTCCGGTTGCCAAGTACACCCGGCGACTCTCTCCCCGGGGCAAGAACTCCGGTTTACGGGTAAAATCCATGCACAACCGCCCCTCTTTCGCCCGCACGGCAACATTCTGATCCTTATGAATCTTTAAATAATCAATACCATAAGAACACGTCAACAGGAACTCCGGGTCCAGTTGCCCGTACAAATCCAAGAACTTGTACAACACGGAATCCAACCCGACCTCATGTTGTACCAACGTGTCCTCTCTCTGCGTCTTCTCGCTCCACGCCGTCATGGGTTTCACCTCCATCTTCTCGCGTCCCGCCTGTATCCGCTCGTTCAGTTCCTTCTCCAAGCGGGTAAGAGAATCCTCCACCACCTGGTGAGTCCTTATCTTTTCCATAATCACCTCGTTCACCTGTTTCAACTTCTCCACGACAACCGGGTCAGCTTTCGCCATAGCCTCTTCCACCTGTTTCCAGAGATTCATCGTTACATCCTGACTAATCACGGCACACCGATCAAAACACGAGGTAAACTCCATCTCCGGTGCCGTACTCAAAGCCTTCCCGATACTCATCGGGGTTCGCGCATCATCGATCACCCGTAAGGCGCTCTCCGCATCATATCCCGTGATAACTCCCCACAAGAAAGCCTCGAAAATATCACTCCCTGCCGCACGACTCAACCGGTGCATATCCCGAATATATTCCCGGGTCACGTTCTCCGGTTTCTCCACCACGGCCACGTACCGGGGATGAGCCTTTTTCAAGGTCTCCAGCGTCTCCCCCGGCAACTTGTCAAACCGGATCACCAGCGCGTCATGCAACGTCCGTAACGTCTCCACCACCGGATTCCACGTCGCGTCATCCTGCACCGCACGGCTCACTAATATCACATACTCCTTCTCTTCCCCTTTCACCGCTTGCCCGGCAAAACCGGGTACAGCGAACAGACACGTGAACAACAAAAGCACGCATCCGAATAAATTATATCTTTTTCTCATTCTGCCTTAATTATAATATTTTTAAATTCCTTCCAACCCGCGCAAATCCATCTCCGTCCGCGCCCAAGCGGGCATACCGAAATCGCCATCCACGATTCGCCCCTTCTTGTCCAGTAAAATAAAACGAGGTATAGCCACTACTCCGAAATCCGCCAGCAAGGGAGTATCCTCCCCCTCCGGGCAAATCCACTGGGGCACCCGGCTCTTCTCCGCTTTTACCTTTCTCACCCACGCCTCCCGGTGTTTATCCACGGAAATACTCACGAACACGATCTTCTTGTTATGGAGCTTATCCTCCAACTCTTCGAAATAAGGCGTCTGCTCCACGCATGAACCGCACCACGTTGCCCAAATATCGATATACACGTACTTACCCCGGAAACTTTTCAGCGAAACCCGTTTCCCGTTGACGTCCTTGAAAACATAATTCGGCATCATGTCTCCCTTTTTCAGTAACACGACCTCCCGTCCGTCCGTCTTCCTCGCCATCGTGTCCCGCTGCCCGACAGGAGTGGCTCCCGCCATCATCCCCATCACCATCAGGGCAACCGAGAAAATCACCTTTATCAACACGTTACCCTTCATATCAGATACCTTTTAGCGCGTTCAACGTTTTCTCTGTCTCCGGGTCCGAAGGCCTCGTCATGTTCGGGTTCACCACCCGCCCTTTCTTATCCAGCAGGATAAAACGAGGAATCGCCTTCACCCCGTAAGCATCTTGGAAACGACGGTTACAATCAAAATTCAACTGCACCCCTTCCATCTTGTTCTTTCGAAGATACCCCAACCACTCATCCACATCCTCGTCACAGGAAATACTCACGAAAACGATCTTCTTCCCCTTGAACAACTTCTCCAGCCGTTGCAAGTGAGGAATCTGTCCCACGCAGGGAGAACACCACGTCGCCCAGAGATCAACATACACGTACTTCCCCTTGAAATCCTTCAACGAAACCAGCCGACGATTACTATCCACCGCCATGAACTCCGGCGAGGCATCGCCCGGTTTCAACTTCCCGACCGGAACCTTTCCCTCGTCACTCGTTGCCACGGGAATCCGTTTTTCCCCGCTTGCCGCGGGTGCCGACCAGTAACCGACACCCACCAACAGGCAAGTCAATATTAAAAACATTCTCATACACGTCATTTTTAATTATTTACATCCACACGAACACCCGGATCACGACTTCTTGTACAATATCTTGATCGGCCTATCGGCAACCCCCTTGTACTCCTTCACCACCTTCATTTTCTCCACGTCATACACCAACACGCTCCCCTTCAATTCGGTCTCGGCCGAAGGATTCCACACGCCCAAGTACAAATACGCCTCGTCCGAACTGGAACTCAAGCACGTGATCTCCCCTTCCACCGTGATCATCGGTTTCGTCGGCAGAGGTTCTATATCCACCCCGTTCGTCTGTTTCCATTGATAAAGCCCAGCGCCTTGATTATAAAAACACACGTGATACGCCGCATTTTCCACCATCTGAGACTCGTCGCTCAAGGTCAACTCTCCCATGACAGCATATTCAAGTTCTTGCGTGGCAACTTTATCATCTTTAAAAGGACTCTTCCCGTACATACTCTTCGTATCAGGGAATTTCGTGATTTTCACCTTACCGTTCTCCCGGTTCGTCGCCACTGTCCACAATCCGGCCAAATCCTTCGTCACCAACATATTATTAATATGATAACCATCAAAATAATCTCCACTATCGAATTTACTGATCAGCATCGTCATATACCACATGAAATAATCAACACGAGAGTGTGTATTATCCACGAAATAATAACAAGCCTCGTTATTCACGTAACAACGATCATACACCCCGGCATCCGGGAACGCCTCTTTATCCTCGTAAGTAAACATCGAGTTTAAATCAAAAAAACAAAAATCCCCTTTTTCCGATAACAACACGAACTTCGTGACATCCGCGTAACCTTGCGGGACATCGTAAGCAGCCACGGCCACCGGGTGCATCCACGCCACATCGTGCTTTATATCCAACACGCTCTGCAAATCAAACGTCCGGTTGTCCGCCACGTACATCACTTGACTCTCCCGGCAAGAAATTAACAATTTCTGTCTCGCTTTCACCACGTCCGTCGGGTCATTAAAAGGAAATTCCGGGTTAACAGCCTCGAAAGCGTGTAGCTTGAACTCGAACCCGGTTCCCGTCACCACATCCCGTTCATTCTTCGCCCGCAAGAAAGAAGTCCTCCCTTTTTTCTGCTCATCCGCGCTCAACACCAGCAATCCCTCGTTAAAAGGAGTTTGCACCAACACCGTGAAAAAGTGCATCTCGTTCACGTCCCCGTTCGTCACCCTCAGGCGCACTTGGAACTCGCCCAACTTCGGGAACGTGTATTCCAGAACCGGCTCAGTCGAAACGAACTTCAAAGAGTCACCTTTCGCGTCCTCCCCGGCACCTACCATATAACGAACCCTCCACTCGTACGCCAGCTCTTTTCCCGCTATGGTTTGCGACACCTCGGGCTTAATCGCCTGAACGGACCCGTAATCATTATAAATAGTATCTTCTTCCGTCTCGATCGTGATATACGACAACGGGATATGCGCGCCTTTCGAATTATCATCAATACAGGCACTCATGCCTGCCAGTACGCAACCCAAAATCAATCCATATTTTATCATTCTATTCATACGTCTTCGATTTTAACATTAAAACATAGGTTCAGGCATTTTCACTTCCGGGTCCGGATTCTCTTGGAAATAATCATACAAGGGGCGAAGGAGATACTTGCTCATCGGTATTTTCTCCACGCTCCAGTGTCGCATAAAGTAAAAACGAGAAAGCTCTGAACCGTACGTCTTTTCCCACCGGTTATAAAGCGTCGGGTTCGTCTCTTCCACCTTATGATAGAACTTCTTAAACATAAAATAGAGCTGTTCACTGTAAGGTCCCAGATAAGTTGTTCCTCCCCAAATCCACAAACCGGGCATTTCCACGGGAACCGTCTTTATAATCAAATGACACATCAAACCACCTTGCTCCACGGGTACCACGTCGAAATCCTCCGAACTCACCAGCCGGAACGCGAGTGTCACCGGTTGATTCCTCAATTCCGGATCCCGGTTATACAGGATAACGTGCATCTGCGCCTTCACCGTGTCCGCCGGGAAAATCTGGTTTTCAGACAATTTATAGTGAACGCCTTCCACGGCTGTCGTGTTCGTGTCAATAATCTCGATCTTGTACGAACGTTCGCTTCCCCGGGGCAATCCCATCACTTGCACATAAATCTTGTAATCCATCGTGTCCACCGGATCTCCCGCCGTGAAAGAACAATAACTCGTATCCGGCCAGACAAAGTATAAAGCATCCCTCATTTGAGTATCATACTTCAGGTAATCATGCTCGCAGCTCAAGCAACACCAAGCCATGCCGCACACGACGGCACACCCCTTGAGCCAATTCGTTATTCCATTCATTTTCATAAAATTCATCATTACTCTTTGTTAATCCATATACCGATAGTCAAACTCGTCATCCGGAATAGTAATCGTGTACAGGGCATCCGTACCCGACACCGTCTCGCTCGTTCCGGGAATATACAAATCCCTGTTCTGCCGTTTCATGTTATACCATTCATACCCTTCCCCGAAGAACTCGCGGAAACGCTCCTCGTTAATATCGCTCAAGGTCACGCTCTTCCCTCTTTCTTTCAAAGACCCCCTTCCACGGGCCACTCCCACCTGATCAAAATAAGTGGTTGCTTTCGCCGGGTCCTTTTCCACCAACGCCTCCGCCGCGATCAAATACATCTCCGGGATCCGGATCAGGCTAAAACCGGGAGTACCATTGTAAGGAGATTCTATCGGGGAATAATAATGAGACTCGTCAAAAAATTTCAGGAAACACAACTGTCCCAGCGGGTTAATCTTTTTATCCCGGAACCAGTACTGCCGTGCATCATTAAAATCTCCCTCCGTTCTATAATAATTCATGATGTCCTTCCGGGGAAACAAATAATGAAGAGTGTAAAAATCATCTTCCAACGCCGACAGGGGATCCCGTTGTTCTATCCCCCAGATCGTCTCCTTCCCGGAAACGACACAGGCCAACAAATTCTGAACCTCCGTCATCGCCGCCATCTCGTACTTGTTCGTGGCAATCACCTCTTCCGCGTAAATCCGGGCACTATCCAATTCCCCGATCATCCAGTACACGCGGGCCAGCGTGGCACGGGCAGCCTCCAAGTTAAAATGCAGGTTACGCTGTTTCATAAACTCGTCCTTCTCCTCGCGTTCAATCTTCCCGGTAGCCACCAGTAAACGTTCCGACTCCTTCAGGTCAGTCAGAACATTCCGGTACACCTCCTTCACCGTGCTAAACGGGGTCACTTGGGCCACCCATTGTTTCACGTAAGGAATGCCGCGTTCATCCGGTTGCGACGTGTAGTGAGGGGCAAACAAGCGAACCAAATCAAAATGCAGGAAAGCCCTCATGCCCAACGCCTCTCCCAGGTAACAATCATAATACTTAAAACTGCCCTTCCCCTTGGCCTCCAGGTTGGAAATAATATTATTCACGAACCCTATAGCCTCGTACATGCTTCTCCACGCGACACCATACTCTTCGCGGGCATACGTCATACTGTGCTTGTAATTCCTTATTTCACTCAGCGCGCTCCCCTCGCTACCGGCATCCAAATCACTGTAATACGATTGCGCCAGCACCTCCGGCAAGTAATATCGCATCTCACGCCCGTACAACCCGTCAGCTCCCAGCTTGGCGTAAGCCCCGTATATGGCATCCTCGCAACCTTCGGCCGTACTGAACAACTCGACATCCTTAATATCCGACTTCGGTTTCACGGTCAGGAAATCATCACATCCCCATGCCATGACCATCATCATCCCGATAAATATATATTTTCTCATCATCCTGTATTTAAAATTAAACATCATCAGAAAGTAGGACTAATCGTGAAATTGAAACCTCTCATGTAAGGATAACTCGTTCCCCTCTCGTACTTCACGGTCGATATACGTCCTATATCCGAGAGCTGTACTCCCAGCACCAGTTTCTTCAACCCGATTCGTTTCACCCAGTCCGGGTTCACGTCATACATCACGCCGATAGAAGTAATATCCACCTCGTTCTTCTTCTCCACGAACCGTTCCGAATGCGAGAAACCGTACGTGCGGTCTATCTTCGCGTAATCCACGAGATCCCCCGCTTTCATCCATCTTTTCGTGAAAGCCCTCTTGTCCACGTTAGATTTAGCGTCTATATTTTCAATCTTCGACGCCCTCGTGCTATTGTAGATATACCCCCCGAACGTGAACGACAACGCTATGCTCAAAGAAACCCGCTTGTAACTGAACGTCGTGGAAAAACTCCCCTCGAATTTAGGAGTTGCACTCCCTAGCGCCACCTTATCCTGCGGGTCATACTGAAACGTGCGGGAACCATCCTTTTTCAGGAAAATCTCCTCTCCCGTGGCGGGATCGATACCCAGCGAGCGAACGGCATAAATAGCGTCATCCGGTTCCCCCTCCTCCAACTGTATCTTCGGTGCCACCAGCATCGTCGAATCCCGGTTCGCGTCACTTTGTCGTTTCAGCGCATTACTGATCTTCTGGACCTTATTCTTCGAGTGACTGCTATTCAAGTTCACGCGCCAGAAAATATCATTTGTTCGCACGGGTACAGCCGAAACCGACCACTCGTACCCCCGGTTCACTTTCTCGCCCAAATTTGACTTCGTGGTCGTGATCCCCGAAGACGGGGGCATCGAAATATCCAGCAACATATCTTTCGTCTTCTGGCTATAGACCTCGAACGTGACATCCAACCGTTCATTCAGGAAAGAAGCATTCAATCCCAGATTCAACTGCAACTGGCGTTCAGCCTTCAACAGATCGTTACCCATGGAAATAGGCTGGGCACCAATCGTACCGGCATACGAATTTTCAATCTTGTACTGGTAAATCGTGTAAGGCTTTATATCCGAGAAATTCCCGTTCCCCACGTACCCCACGCTTCCTTTCAGCCGCAACAGGTTCACCCAGCTATCCTTCAGAAAATTCTCGTTATGAATATTCCACCCGATTCCCGCGCTCCAGTAGGAAGAGTACATATCTTTCGTCCCGTAATTCGAATTTCCCGACGAGCGGAACGACGCATCCGCGAAATAACGATTCTTCACCACCAAGTTAATATTCCCGAACACGCCCGCCGTCGTGTTTATACTCTCGCTCCCGCTGGGAGAGGTTTCCGGGTAACGAGCGGCAAACCCGATGTCATTCAGATCGGGTTTCAGGAAACCGATTCCCGAAAAACTAAAACTATTGGACTTTCTCTTGCTCAACGTACCTCCCACGTTAAGCGTCAACAACGAAGACCCCTCCTCGTTCAAGCCCAAGTTATAACTTACCGTCGATTGCAAATCCCAGTTATCCCCGTTGGAACCACTCACCTCGTAACTTCCTTTCTGCTCCGGGTCGCTCACCCCGATCCACGTGGTAGATTCCGGGGAGTCAAACTCCTCGTGATGCGAATCATTCCACGTGTAATTAAACGTTCCCGACACGTAAAGCCCTTTCAGAATATCCCACCGGAAAGTCAAGCTATTGGAAAAACTCTTGCTCATATCCTTCCCGAAACTATTCGTCGTCGCGTCATACAAGGGATTCCGTTTATCCCACGACAACTGTTTATTCCACGCCCCCTCCTCGTCCTTCGGCGTGTCGTACGGGTTCAACACCACGAAATCCGAGAAATTACCGTAAGGCGAAGTCTTGCCGTCCGTCTTCGTCCAGTCCGAACGAAAACTCAACGTCAACCGATCCTCGAAACGATAAGAAAAATAGAAAGCGATCCCGTAATTCTGCCGGAAATCCCCCTTCATCACCCCGCGGGTATCGCTGTAGCGAATCGTCGCGCTATAATCCAAACCGCCACCTCTCCCCGTCATGCTCAACGAATTATCAAACGACCAACTGTTACGTAAAGGCTTCGAAATCCAATCCGTGTTCACGCCCGCTTTCACCCGTTCCAGTTTAGCGTAATAATCGGCATCTTTCTCCCCGATAGGCGAACTATACAACCCGGACAACCTTTCCAGTTCCAGTTTCTGCTCTGCGTTACAATAATTAAACGACGATACGTCCGGGAACTGCACGTTCGGCACGAAATTATAACGCACCTTCAACTTGCTATCCGTCACACGTTTCCGGGTAACCACGATCACCCCGTTCGATGCCTTATCCCCGTAAATCGCCGTGGCGGAAGCATCTTTCAATATATCCACCCGGTCAATATCAAACATATCCAAATCGTACAACTGCTCCAGCGAAATCTCCACCCCGTCCAGCATGATCAGGGGGCGGTTCAGCCCCAGTTCCCCGCTAGCGGAAATCGACGACGTACCCCGGATAATAATCTCCGGCACGTGATTCGGGTTCGACCCCTGCTCGTTATTCTCCATGATACGCATCCCCGGTGTCAACACGGAAAGCGCCTGCAATAGGTTCGTCGAAGACACCCGCATAATATCCTCCGACTTGATCGTCGTCACCGACCCCGTGTAACTATTCCGGTTCTGCGTGAACAACCCGTTCACCACCACCTCGTCCATCTCGTTCACCTCTTCCTCCATTTTCACCGTCAGCGCTTTCGTGTCCTTCACCGCCACCTCACGAGTCTTCATTCCCACGAAACTAAACACCAGCACGTTATCCTTCGCCTCCGGGATCGTCATCTTGAACTTCCCGTCCACGTCCGTCGTCACCCCGGTCGTGGTTCCCTTCAGCACGACCGTCACGCCCGGCATGGGCTCCCCCTTCTCGTCCTGCACTACCCCGGTCACCGTTATCATCTCGCGCACGGAATCCCTCGCCCCCGCCCGTGCCGGCCGGACCACCACGTACTCCGGCGTGATCACGAACTCCAAGTTTGTCCCCTTCAGGATCATCCGGTACAACTCCTCCAACGTGAAACTCTCGCGATCAAGTTTCACCACCCGGTTCATGTTCAACTCGTTATTACTATACAGCGTAAATTTCCCCGTCTGGGTCTCCACCTGCTTGAAGATAGATTCCAGCGTCTGTGTTCGCTCCTTCAACTTGACGGATTGGGCCAAACTGGTAGCCGACACCTGACACACGATCCCGATAGATAATAAAAATACTAACCGCATAACGTGTAACATTTTTTTACATGGTATTTCCTCACGACAATACCTTAGTAATCGTTTTTTTTTCATATTTTTGTGATTCAAGTTATTACTATTATGCCCTTCTGCCCGGAAGAGCATAAAACAACAATCATTGAAACGAGAGGTATTCGCGTACCGCTCGTTTTATTTTTCCGTGATAATCACGGTATTCTCTTTCAAAGTAAATTTCACCCGGGTGACACTCTCGATCAAATGGATAAAATCTCTAAAATCCGCGTCCTTCCGGATCGCACCCGTGAAGCGATATTTCTTGCAACTCTCGTTAGCGAAGAAAAAATTCACGTCATACCAGCGCTGCAACTTCACCGTGAACTCGTCCAGCGGCATATCCCGGAACCGGAAAACACCCTCCTGCCAAGAAACGTACAACCCCGTGTCAACCTTCTTCACCTCCACCCGCGCGTCTTTCTTCTGCATCTCGAACTGCTCCCCCGGATGTAGCGGGTACACCCGGTCCCCGTACAACACCTCCACCTTCCCCCGCACCAGCGTGGTCTGCTCGAAAGCATCATCATCATAACTACACACGTTGAAAGCCGTTCCCAGCACCCGGACCGCCGATTGCCCGGTACGCACGATAAAGGGATGCTCCGCGTCCCTCGTCACGTCAAAATAAGCCTCTCCCCGCAACTCCACCACGCGATCTTTCCCCGTGAAACTCGTCGGGAACTTCAACTCGCTCCCCGCGTTAATCCACACGCCGGTTCCATCGCTCAACACCACCCGGTACTCCCCCCCGGCAGGCACCCGGATTGTCCCGTACTCCACCACCGCCGAGTCCCGCTCCTGCACGAACAGGGTATGCGTCGTGTCATTAGCAAGCACGTTCCCGCGCTTCGTCACGATCTCCCGCCCCCGCGCGTCCTGCAAAAACACCCGGTCACCTCCCGGCAACTCCAACTCGGCCCGGAACGTCCCCGGCCTCACCTCCGCCACGCTCACCCCGGACGTCTCCTCCCGTTCCCCCGGTTGCCCGATCCACAAGCCACCCATCGCGCAAGCCACCAGAACGGCCGCCGCGACACTCCAACGGGCGAACATCCTCCGCCTGTACCAACCGGGGTGTTTCCCGGTTTTGCGGTCCACCCGCTTCCACGCGTCTATCCTGTCCAGTTGTCGGAACCTGTCCATCTCCATTCCCCTCCCGGCATACCTTTTCAACCTTTCCACTTCCGCCCCCCATTCCGGGTGATCCTCGATACAAGCCTCCAAGCGACATCGTTCCTCCCCGGACAAATCACCCGTGCTGGATCTCAATATCATTTCAATAATGTCTTCCGGTAATTCAATCATAACATCTGCATCTTTATAACCGAGACAGGAAAAAAATGAAATCGGGTGACAAGATTTTATTTTTATTTTCAAAAAATCACGACAACGAGGACAAAAAAAGTATAAAACAAGCATGAGCCTTCTCGCTCAAGTTAGACCGTAGCGTAGCCAAGGCCCTGGAAAGAGTCTTTTTCACCGTGTTCAAGGAAATATTCAATTCATTGGCAACCTCCTGGTAATGTTTCCCGTTCAAAACGACCGCCACGAATATTTCCCGGGTACGGACAGGCAAACAATCGATCTCGCGATAGATTTCATCCATACGAGCGTTCCACTCCGCCTCGTCCAACATCTCAGAATCCGGAATATCCGACAAGAAATCAGTCGATTCCAGTTTCACAGGAGCATTTTTTTCTAAAAGATTCAAGCAATGATTATGCACCGACTGGTACAGGTAAGAACGCAAATTATGATCCACCATCTCAAAACTACTTTTCTCCCAGAACTTGATAAACACCTCCTCGACGATATCCTCCGCCTCGGTCCTAATACCTATCAGCCGAGCCGCATACATCACCAATGGCCTGTAAAATTGTTGGAAAAGGATCTCCAATCCTCGTTTATCCCCTTGTTTCAAATACGCCAATATCTCATCAGTCTGTTTCATGAACCACACAATTTGTAGCCAAAGGTATTAATTTTATCTTTCGGCCCAAAACATTCAAGGAAAATACACAATCACGACGGAACCTATCTTGGCAAAATACAAACTTACACCATGGTCGAAAGTACGTTATAAAAAAAATCATTAATTCAATGGTTTTACTTCTTACGAAACAAAAATATACATCATCTCAAACATTTAATCCCCTATTCTATAAAATATATGACATTTTACATGAATTTTTATCGTATTTTTAAT
>NZ_JBCOSQ010000046.1:0-41786 GCF_040920905.1 Butyricimonas sp. RTP31003st1_G1_RTP31003_210430
GTATAAAGATTAATAAAAGCGTTATTTTTCCTGTCATCTGAGTCACTTTTTTAGTTGCTCTCCGGTTAACCCGAATCGTCTTTCTCTTTTTTGAAAATTACGAATGGCCAAATATAAGTCTTCTTTTTCAAAATCGGGCCAAAATTTATCAAGAAAATATAGTTCAGTATACGCTAATTGCCATAAAAGGAAATTACTAAGCCTACATTCACCACTTGTTCGGATCAATAAATCGGGATCAGGGATTCCCGACGTCGTCAGGTAAGTGGAAAAATCTGCGTCTGTAAATGCCTCAACATCTTCTATTTTGCCATCCCGCACATCTTGAACTATCCGCTTGGCCGCTGTTAAAATCTCCCATCTTGCCCCATAACTTAATGCCAACACTAGAGTTAACCCGGTATTAGATGCCGTTCTCGTTATTAATCCCTGTAACTTGTTATATACCTCTTCCGGCAAATCCGACAAATTCCCGATAGCCTTCACCCGGACTTGTTTTTTCATCAAATTATCAGTTTCAGCCAAAATAGCGTCCACCATCAAGCCCATCAACACGTCTATCTCTTTCTTCGGACGATTCCAGTTCTCTATCGAAAAAGCATATAAAGTCAAATACTTCACCCCAATCTCCCCAGCAGCCTCCATTGCTGTTCTTACCGCATCTACTCCTTTTTTATGACCTTCCCATCTCTCCAAACCGTGACTTTTGGCCCACCTTCCGTTTCCATCCATAATAATTGCCACGTGTTCCGGTATATTCTCTTTATCCATAATTAATTGAAAATTGAAAATTGAAAATTGAAAATTGAAAATTACTTTTCACTCTCCAATAAAATTAACCCTATTATTTAAAATTGTTTCAACTTTTATCTTTCTTGTTTCTCTTGTCCTCGCCCCAATTCAATTTATTCCGTAACGTGTCGTAATAACTATGATCAGGCATTTTCACAACATTCATTTTAAAATCGCCCGAAGATATAAATAATTCGTGATTATCCGACATTCTTTGCATACGAGAATCAGCACTCAACATGAAGTCTCCTGAACGACTCTCAACTTTTAAACGGATTTGCACATTACCGGGCAAAATCAACGGACGCATATTCAAATTATGCGGGCTTACCGGAGTTATGATCAAGTTATCGCAATCAAAAGCCACGATCGGCCCCCCGCAACTTAACGAGTAGGCAGTAGACCCGGTAGGCGTGGCCACGATCACGCCATCAGCCCAGTATGTGGTGAGATATTCTTCCCCGATATAAGCATGAACCTTCAACAAAGAGGAACGTTCTGTCTTCAATACACTTATCTCATTCAATGCATAATTAAATTCAGCAAAAGGATTATCTTTCATCTCGAATTTCACCAACGCACGCTGTTCCACGTCAAAGTTTCCGGCACATAACCAATGAATAGCCTGAGGAATCTCTTCTTGAGCTATATTAGCCAAAAAACCCAACCGTCCGCTATTAATGCCCAACACGGGAACACCATGATTTTTCACTCGCATCGCAGAATCAAGAAATGTCCCGTCTCCTCCCACACTGAACAAGACATCCGTATCCCGATCAACATCCTCCTCATAAAACGCTTGAAAAACATCAGAAATACCACATTTCTCTTTCAAAAAATCATAGAAAGGTTTATAACAAGTCAAACAAACCCCCCGCTCATTCAGATCACGCAACATTTGTTTGAAATAAGGATAAAACTCTTCATGAATCACCCGTCCGTAAATCGCAACTTTACTTATTTTTGAACACATCTATTTATTTTAGATTCAATTAATTTAAAACTTCCTACATTTCCATAAACTTCAACAACTGCCCGTAACGATCTCTCATCTCTTCATTCATCTCTTCACCGGAAACAAAAGTATTTTTGATCACATAACGATAACGAATAAAAGTATCCAGAATCGGTTCTATCCGGGCCGTATTCACTTTAAGAGTAATCGCTACTTTATTAGAATCCGGCATACACGTAACATAGCAACTTAACACCTTCGCCTCGTTATACTCCACGATTTGGGCAACCTCGGCCAAAGAATAATCAATTTTATTTACTTCCAACACGATAATTCCGCCAGGATCGTCTATACACAAAAGTTTATCAATATTATGCAAGATGTCTGTTAACAAAATAGCTCCCTGATATACCTCTTTTCGGTTCAAAACCGGTACCACCGACAAAAGCCGTGAAGAGGCAACCCCGATAACATCATACATATGTACATCTTCGTAAACGAAAGTCATTTCCCTGGGTATATCCAACTTACCGATCGGATCATGAATACTCCCGTGCGCATACATGATTTCATCAGATAACAACCCCACGTACGTTTCTCCATCCAAGACAGGCAAATGAGACACCCGAAACAAGTCCATCCACCCCAATGCCTGGGCACAAGTATCATCCTTCTTCAATACCGGTACAACATTTGATAGTAAACTTGATGCGATCATATTTATTTCATTTCTCGCCCTAAAGATACATTATTTTCCCCAGTAAATTCCACCCTTAAAATAATTTTCAATTTTCAATATCACCGTTTTCAATTATTTCTATATTTGCCACGTAAATTTAAAAACAGTGAACATCATGTTACCAAAATTTCTTATTGCAGACAATTCCCAGGAAGCACCAGATCTAGTATATGTTGTGCACACGGAAAAGCCTCAATGTATTATTCAATGTGACATGGATGGCTTTTACAGCAACCAGAAAATTTACTGGATTGACGAAGAGCCTCTCTGCACAGACGACATTGAATCTCTCATGGAAGAAGCGGAAGAATTTTTCGAAACCGAATTAGAGAATCAAGAAGAATTATATGACGAAGAAGAAGACAATTAATTGTCTTCTTTCTCGTATAAATAACAAGCTAACAAGTTACAAGTTCACGATAAACACCCATAACCCTCAGAGTCAGAGACTCACCCGGCAGCCTGCAACGCAAAAGACAAATTTTGCTTTCTGCACAATAATTCGTAACTTGCAAAACTATTTACGTACTTACAAACCTGAAATTATGTACACGAAAAGTGATCTCAAACAATTTAAACGCAGGGGAATAAAACCCGAGCAAATTGAAAACCAGCTTGAAAATTTCAAGCAGGGGTTTGATTTTGTACAGATTCGGGATGCGGCAACAATAAACAACGGAATCTACGGTTTGAATGACGAACAAGCCGATGAATTCATCCGCATCTTCGAGGAAAGAATGAATTCGTTGAAAATCGTGAAAATGGTTCCGGCCTCCGGTTCCGCATCACGCATGTTCAAAACGCTAAATACGTTTTTCAACACGTACACGGGTAGCGATGAAGACTATTTGAAATTCCGGCAAGACAAGGAACCCGGAAGTATATTCTCGTTCTTCGAGAAATTGAAAGAATTTCCATTCTACCCACACCTAAAAGAGGCTCTTTACAAAGATCGCCTTGATTTAGACAAATTACTCTGGAAGAATCAACTCATTGAAATTCTAGAATACATCCTTACCCCCAAGGGGCTTAATTACAATGCCACACCCAAGGGATTAATTGATTTCCATATTTACAGGGACCATATCCGCACGGCTGTAGAAGAACACTTGGTAGAAGCGGCACTCTACGCCAACGACGGTAAGGAAGCTCATATTCATTTCACGGTATCAGAAGAACATATAGGCAAATTCAAAGCCCTCATGAAATCTGTTCTCAAAAATTACCAGAAAGAATTCAACTTGAAATACGACATTACATATTCTGTCCAGTCGCCAGCAACAGATACTGTGAGTCTCGATACAGAAGGTAATCTCGTGAGAGACAACGAGGGAAACATCGTGTTCCGCCCCGGTGGTCATGGTGCATTGATTCACAACCTCAATGACCTGAAAGAAGACCTAATCTTCATCAAAAACATTGACAACGTGGCACCCGATCGTAGCAAGGCAGACACAGTAAAATACAAGAAAATCCTTGCCGGAGTTTTGTTAAAAACACAGAACCAGATTTTCAATTACATGAAAATCTTAAGCAAAAAAAACAGTATTACAGACGAAAATTTGAATGAAATCGAGCAATATATCTACGACCACCTCGGTTATAAACCCAAAGAGGGATTAGTTCATACTGACCGTAAGGAAAGAGTCGCTTATTTAAAACAATTACTTGATCGACCATTGCGTGTATGCGGAATGGTGAAAAATGAAGGAGAACCGGGTGGAGGACCGTTCTGGGTTGAAGACCACGAACATGCAACACGCTTGATGATCGTGGAGAGCGCTCAAGTCAACCTGAAAGATCGAAATCAGAAAAAAATATTCACCCAATCAACCCACTTTAATCCCGTGGACATCGTATGTAGTACCTATAACTATAAAGGTAAGAAATATGACTTGGCTAAATACATCGATAACACACAGGGATTCATCACCAGCAAATCACTAGGCGGGAAAGATATTAAAGTTCAAGAACTACCCGGATTGTGGAATGGTGCCATGGCCAACTGGAACACGATATTCGTGGAAGTTCCGCTATCCACCTTCACCCCGGTAAAAACTGTCTTTGACTTGTTGCGTTTTGAACACCGTAACGTGTTTAAAGTAGAATAAATGAATTTAGATTTACGATTTATGATTTCAGGTGATTCATAAATCGTAAATCAAAAATGTTGATTCGTGAAAGGAAATCTAAAATTTAAAATTTAAAATCAAGAAATTAATTTGTTGTTCATGGAGAAGAAAAAGAACTACTTACTATTAGTACTTAGAGGATGTGCCATGGGTGCCGCAGACGTAATCCCGGGTGTTTCAGGAGGTACTATTGCATTTATCACGGGTATCTATGAAGAGTTGATCGAGTCGATTCGGTCAATAAACCTGAAAGCATTACGTTTGTTGGGAACCTTCCAGCTAAAAGAGTTTTGGAAACACATTAACGGAAACTTTTTAATTTCTGTCGTTGCAGGTATTGCCATATCCATATTTTCACTGGCAAAATTGATGAAATACTTGCTAGAAACCCACCCGTTATACATTTGGTCCTTTTTCTTTGGTCTCATCATTATTTCTGCCCTCATGGTTTCAAGAGAAATAAAAAAATGGGATATACTAACCATCACCTCGTTAATCGTTGGCGCCATCATCGCGTACACGATCACGGTTCTCTCCCCAACCAGTACTCCGAATGACTGGTGGTTTATTCTCCTTTCCGGGGCTATCGCCATTTGCGCCATGATCCTACCGGGAATATCCGGTGCCTTCATTCTGTTACTTTTAGGGAAATACGAATACATCATTACCGCCGTCAGCGAATTCAACATTCCCGTTCTACTTACCTTCTTAGTTGGAGCTGTGGCTGGTATAGTCGCTTTCTCACACTTGCTATCCTGGTTATTGAAAAACTATCATGGAATGACAGTAGCCCTATTAACAGGATTCATGGTCGGATCACTCAACAAAATCTGGCCCTGGAAAATTACAGATACAGAACTGGTTAACGGGATTGCTTTTAATGTTGAAAAAAACGTTCTCCCCAATACCTTCGAGCAAGTTAACGGGAGCGATCCTCTTGTATGGCAGGCAATCCTCATGTGTATCATTGGTATTTTACTCATATGGGGTATTGAAAAACTAGCAGTAATACTTAAAAAATAGTTCGCAAAGTTTATAAAGTTCGTAAGATTCATAAAGAAACAGAGTCTTTATCTGTCACAAACCGCTGAAGACAAAGTATCCCATAGGGAATTATGTATCTTCCGAACTTTTTAAACCTGATAAAACTCATAACCCACATAAACTCTCATGCAACTTTTCGGATTACTCGGTTTTCCTTTGGGACATTCATTTTCAAAGACTTACTTCACGGAGAAGTTCAAGGCAGAAAAAATAGATGCAGAATTTGTGAACTTCGAATCTGATAATATTGAACAGACACTACAAGTCATTAAAACAACCCCCTCGCTAAAAGGATTTGCCGTCACGATCCCTTACAAGGAGAAGATCATTCCCTATTTAGACCATATCAGCGAGGATGCCAGAAAAATCGGAGCCGTTAATTCCGTGAAAGTAGAACACACGATTTCCGGTTCCATCCTAACCGGATACAACACTGACATCTTAGGTTTCAGAGAATCTTTATTAGAATTTATCCAGACACCGCCTACACAAGCTTTACTTTTAGGCACTGGCGGAGCGTCCAAAGCCATCCGGAATGCACTTGCCTCTTTGGGAATAGAAGTATTCACGGTTAGCCGTACCCCCCATTCTTCCTCTGAAATCTCCTACAACCAAGTTGCCCGTTACTTACCCAACACTCCTTTAATTATTAACGCTACCCCCGTGGGGATGTGGCCGTATGTAACCGATTGTCCGGACATTCCTTATCATCTTCTCTCCTCAAATCATTATCTTTTCGACCTTATTTATAATCCGGAAATAACCGAATTCATGCACCGTGGAGAGCAACAAGGAGCACGAATAAAAAACGGCTTACAGATGCTCCATCTGCAAGCCGATTATTCGTGGAAACTCTGGAATACTTAATAGTTCAGAGTATTATTTTAAGAAATAAGCTACTTGTTTTGCCTGAGTTCCTTCACATACTTTGACAGGAGTCATCGGCACGTCATTGTAAGGAATGAATTCCATGACTTGTAACAAAGCATATTGTTCATCTTCACTACAATAAGCC
Source organism: Butyricimonas sp. RTP31003st1_G1_RTP31003_210430 (assembly GCF_040920905.1). Lineage (NCBI taxonomy): Bacteria > Pseudomonadati > Bacteroidota > Bacteroidia > Bacteroidales > Odoribacteraceae > Butyricimonas > Butyricimonas sp. RTP31003st1_G1_RTP31003_210430. The sequence goes on from NZ_JBCOSQ010000046.1 coordinate 6,678, forward strand.
TCCAAGCTTAAATTAGATTGTCCGGAACGGGTCAATGATTGTAAATCATCATACCTATTTTGCTCCAAAATATCATACAATCGTGAGGACTGATTTGCAGCCACATACACTTTATGTTTCTTCAACACCTTTCCCGTTGGTTTGTAAACGTAACGCTCTTTCTTTACCAAAAATGCCACGACTCCCCATGCTGCAACACCTAAACCGATCATAATAACAACAGAAGAAAGCGTATCACTCTGAGCCGTGTTAATATAATTCGCACCATACCAAAGGATTGCAGCACCCAAGATCAACAATGCCAAAGGCTTTATAGGAGATTTTTTCTTTTTTTCTATTTTATCTTTATCTACATTCAAGAGAACATCATCGATATATTCAAATTTACTATCACTCATGACTTTATAATTTTTGTATAATTAAATAGTTTATTTTTTCCACATATTCATGCGTATGTTCTTGTTCCCGAATACAATTCAGTCAAGACACAACTCTACCCGCTAATAATTAACGAGCAGCGTTTTTACAAATAAACCCAAAATCATACAATGATTTCGCGCAACGCAAAGACATAGTATCCAACGTCCTGCTTTAACGCAAAAGAGTCGAGATAATCGTTTTCAATATACCTAAAATAAGGAGTAAAAACCCTTTTATATTCTTCTAAATAAACAGAAATATTATTTTTTTGCAAATAACGAAAAGTCGGTTGCACATTTGTTACATCCTGAACAGTGTTGACCGGTAATGCATTTCCGTTCATCGCCGTCAGCATGGCTAACCGTTCAAAATCATCCTTCTCATGTGAAACAAGTCGCTCTTGCCCCGTTGCCTTTGCTAAATAACGAGTAGAATCTATCCCTTGTCCAAGATAGATTACTGCCACCAAAAGCAACACGCAATATTTCACAAAAACTTTCATTCGATATACCTACAATAATACATGACAAAGGTAAATATTTTTTCGAATATATACTAGTTTTATTCATTCTTTCCCTGCATCAACATTCTCAATGAACTCACAGGAATTGTCAGTTTCACATTCATCTGCTGGCTATAAGGCGGCTGATTAGAATAAAATATCGCACGTATACTAGACACCATCGCCACCATGTTTCCACAATCATCCATGATCGGTCCCCCACTTGACCCCTTGGCGTAATCAACCGTAAGTTCCATCCGGCGTGCAAAGGGATCTTTAGCGTCAGAAGTCGTTGTTCGCATAACCACCCCGTTCGTGTATGCATACGGATATCCTTCCGGATGACTTAACAAATGTACCCCTGTCCCCGCCGGGAGGTCATTTCCCAATGGTATCGGGGTAAGCATATCTCCCCGTGTATCAATCTTGAAGAAAGTCACATCTGCAGCTTTGTTAAAACTCAAGATCTCGGTAATCGGGTATACTCTCCCCTCTTCCGTGGCAACAAACATAATACTATCCCGTGGATTCAACTTAGCTGTTGAGTCCAGAAATTCCCAAAACACATGGTAATTCGAGACACAAATCCCGTCGTTCGATAACACGACTGCCGTTGCCCAGCCTGTCACTCCTTCCGGATGCATCATCGCACGATGATACTTGTTGACAGTCAACACGCTGCCCCTTCTCTTCTCGATCATATCTTGTGGGCTCAATTTTTTCTTCTCTACCCGTTGAGATTCCAACCGGACCGGAGTACTCTCTTTTACCTGCTGAGCCTGCTGCCGTAACACATGCACCCCACGGAATAACGTTTTTACCTCATCCCGTTTCAAAGAATCCAACAGATCTGCCTCCATGTGCGTATAATCACGATACACAACCTCTTTCCCCTCTTGAGCAAGACCATTCACGCCCCCGATCACCACAATAATCATAGTAATACATACTAAACGATAATACTTCCCTATTATATTCATAACACTTATTTCAAGTTCTGATAATCACAATACATTTAGACCCAAAAAATAGATATATTCCTATGTTTCAAAAGGAATTGATTCATAATTGGTATTAAGATTATCTCTTTAATTTATTTGAGAAACATCATTTTAAAATCTCGTTCATATATCACTACAGAGTAAAGGGGTTCTAAAAAGCCCCTTTGCTCTATAATCCATTCAATCCATTTAAAATAGTTTCAAACTCCGGATCAGAAGGTTTAGGTAATTTTAAATCCATCACCTTTCCTTTCCGATCTAACAAAATCAAACGAGGAATTGTCGTCACCCGAAAGGCTATCATAAAAGCATTATCATTTGCAATCCACCACTGATTCCCGACCATTTTCCCCCAAAAAAGCTCATTGAGCCATCTCTGCTCTTGGGTATCACAAGAAATACTCACGAATTCTATATTTTTATCTTTATACTTCTCAGCCCATCTCTTCAATGTTGGGTATTCCTGTTTACAAGGATGGCACCATGAGGCCCACACATCAATCACCACATACTTTCCTTTAAATTGTTGCAAAAAAACCTCTTGTTTGGAAGTATCTCTAAATACAAATTTAGGACACACCATTCCTTGCTTCAATTCTATGGTATCTCGCAATTCCCGAGCTCCCAAGAACAAAGGCAAACACGATAAAAAAATGAATAAAAATCTTTTCATACTATTCTTCTCTCTTTCAAATAAACCTCATAAAATCATTCAAAACTTAGGCAATGCTTCCACAAAATTTTGCATTGACAATTGCATCACTTGTGATTCCATTCGCATAATCAATTCATTGGTAAAATTTATAAAACCGATCTTTTGCTTTTCGGTCCATTTCCCCTGCCCTTGAAAAAGAAGAATTGGACGAAAATACAAGTAACTCAATTTACTCTCGCTCATGTTCTGGTAAACTTTCCTATACAAAGAATAAATTTTATCCGTATCTTTCGCATTAATAGCCCTCATCATCTCTATATAATTACTCAAGTCCTCCTGCTCCAAATCATGTTTCTTCAACTCTTTTTCCACAAGGTCTAGGTCGGCATTGGTTGCAGGCATCCTTCCTCGCAACATCTCTTCCAATCTACTAACATATAAAAATGTCAATTTCGCATTCACCTTCTCTACCCCCACACCCCTGCGAAATTGATCAACGTGTTTCAGGAAAAAGCGTAAATTCTCTGAACCTACTAAAGATAAACGAGGGTTATCATAAATAGGCCAGTAAGTCTCCGTACATCTCTTCTCTACTGACAGTGGAGCCAAGATCTCACCAGCAACTTCCCGAGCCTTCTCGTCTAACCCAGAAGCCAGTAACGATTTCAGGAAATCAAATAAATACCCCTCTTCCCTATCTCCCTTCAGGTAACGTTCTTCCATCCTGAAGGCTGATTTCTCCCCGAAACCTTCCTCCACCTTGGAGATGAACTCGTCGGCCCCTTCTGTTCCTCCAACGATTCGGTAAATTAACGTCCCGTCTGTCTTCAAGATCAAAAACGTGGGATAAGCAGAAACACTATACTTGCTGGCGATATCCACGCCCTCGCCCTGCTCCGCATTAATCTTCAAGCTCACGAACCTATCGTTCAGGTACTTCCCCAACTTTTTTTGTGGAAACACTTTATCAGCCATATACTTGCAAGGACCGCACCAAGAAGTATAACAATCCACAAACACCATTTTGTTTTCCTCTTTTGCTTTCTTCAACGCTTCAGAGAAGCTTATATCTTGAAAATTGGTCTGAGCAAATACAGACAGACAAAAGCACACACATCCAAACAACAATACAAACTTTTTCATCTCCAAATTATTTATTACCATTGAGAAAATTTTAATCTTCCTTTCATTAAACAAGTATCACCCACTACCAAATCTTCCGTATCAATCAATTTAAAATCTAACTGAAAATAACCACTGGAAATCGCTGGGTTATATTTCACGATCACGGGAATATTCACATAAGCAGAATCTCCCGGAATCGTCAGATAAGGCTTCATCAAAGGATCATCGAATGCGATATAATTTACGTTAGCCACAGCCGGTTCGTAATAACTATACTCCATCTCTGTTTCATAAGATTCAAACATCACTTTTCTCGGCTGATTAGACTTCCTCCCGATCAAGTGCAACCGGAAATAAACAGTATCCTGAAGCTTTGTTGAATTCAAGGATGGCATATACCCCTCATAAGGTAGATGAACCGGAGCTATATACGGATTCTGTACAGGCCACAAATAATAAAACTGTACCCAATTATTCTCCCCCTCATAATACCCAGGACGTTCTTCCGTGCAAGCTATACACCAGAATGTACAACACAACACTATAATTAAAAATTTTTTCATAATTCAAATCATTTATCATTCAACAATTCAGATTCCGGGAGTGGTAATTGATACTGCTCTTCCGTACACTCTCGCACTCCAAACAACATATTTTTAGTATTATACCGCTTGTATGTATAAAAATTCTGTCCTTCACCTGTAAATTCCCGGATAAATTCCAACAAGATTCTCTCCTCTCGATCGCTTTCTGTCAATGGCACGTAAGTCAAATTGCGAGCTTTACAATACTCTTCATAAATTATATTCGCTTCTTCCAATGGTGCATTCTCCGCAATAATCAAATACATTTCTGCTAATCGCACAATAGGGAAATTTTTTTGAGAAGTAGAAGAATTATAAAAATTCAAATATTTCCGACAATAATATCCACTCGTTCCAAAACGGTTATAATAATATGCCCAAAACCATTGATACCGCATATCTTCAGCGTTTCCTGCAAACAAATCCTCAAAAAATGTATCACTATAGTTTAAAATCGAAACATTCCTAGCTAGCCAAGCTGTACCCTGCGTATAATCATAATTATCACATTTCACTCCGCAAAGATGTTCACTATAACATGTCAAATCCGTAGTCTTATTATTCCAAAGTCCTTCTGTAGTATTATCATCTGGTGTCATCAAACGGACCTTGGCAGTTCCATCCCCATTCTTTGCTTCTTTCACCAGCCGAGCGTAACGCAACGCACCTTCCACCTCTCCTTTCCATAAGCGAGCCCTAGCCTGTAATCCTAATACCCCATAATAATTTATATGATTTTTACGAAAAGACCAAGAAGCGCTTGAAACTTCCGTTTCCTCAAAGGTCCCCGTAACGACAATATCCGATTTCTCTAATAATGCTTCAGCTTCATCCAAATCCGCCAACAAATATGTCATGTACTCTTCAAATGTATTATATTCGTAATCTTTAATATCATTCACCCTTACATAAGGTAAATACTTCTCACTCATATCCACATTCGATGGAACTGGCCCGAACAAACGTATCAAATCCAAATGAACCAAAGCCCGTATTGCCAAGGCTTCCCCCCGACCTATATTATAAACCTCATCCTTTAACTTGTTCTTATTTGTTTCTGTTCCTAGTATTAAAGAATTCGCATTCGTAATAATATTATACAACCCCACAAATATCATAGCTATATCTGAATCACCGGATAAATCATTATAATAATGTCCTGCCCACCTATATCCAGGAGTACCTTCTGCAAAAGTATGTGTACAAGCCATTGATTCCAATACTGATGCACCGCCCAAGCGGCCTTCCGGGTAATACAATCCTCTCATGTTAAGATAAAGTCCGTTTAGTCCTTCCTTTACACCTTCATTCGTTGTATACAATTTCTCTCCCGTAATAGCAGTTTCGGGCTCAACAGTCAGCCAACCTTCACATGCACTACAAACCAATGTCAATACAACATATAACAATAAATAAAATTTTCTTTTTTTCATACCATTAACTATTTGAATTAGAAGGAACAAGATATTGATAAATTCGGATTAATTGAGTAAGGATAAGACGTTCCCCGTTCTCGATGAATTGTCGAAAAATAAAAAATATCTGTCAAATCTGTAGAAATAGATAACATTTCCATTCCCAACTTCTTTATCAACTTTCGTGGAAAATTATAGCGAACATTAATACTATTCAAATTAAATATATTATTCTTGTGGATAAACATATCACATCCATAAGTATTCACGACATAAGCTCCTTGCCTTTTATATAACGCTTCATCTCCAGCTTTTTTCCAACCATCTTTTAATACTTGACGATCCACATTATAGGTTAAGTTTAAATTTTCTCTCTTATTCAACTCGGTGAAGTTCTCAGCGACACCGCCCCATTGTAAACCAAAGCCCAATGATACAGAGAGTCCACCATACGAGATTGTCGTGTGGATGGAACCATTCACCTTCGGTTGTGAGTCTCCCAAATAAACTAAATCTTTACCATTCTGATACATTGTCATTTCTCCATCTTTAGTTAAAAATACCCTCTGACCAGAAAGAGGATCCACGCCAATCGTACGCAAACCATAAACAGCCGTCATAGAATGCCCTTCTCTATAGCGCAAATACGTCGTAGCTGATCCCATTGAAGTATCATAATATTTTAACGAATTCTTAAAACCTTCGGCCAACTTCACTAAAGTCTCCTTGTTATGAGAAAAGCTACCACTTAAATTCCAATTAAACTTTTCTGATCTCAATACATTGAAAGAGATGCTACCATCATAACCTTCATTCCGCACTTCACCCACATTTCCTTTTACAGTGGTAAAACCGTGTGATGCAGGAATATATATATCAGTTAAGGTATTATCCGTCAATTTTCTATAATAGTTTAAATTAAATGTTATTCGGTCTTTAAAAAGACTCAAATTCATCCCCACATTATGTTGAAATGTATTCTGTTGTTTCAGATTCGGGTTTGCGAAAGTTGCCATCTTTACTCCCACACCTCCATTATAAGTGTAATTGGTTTCTCGATTAAAAACCTCCATTGACTGTTCCGGGGAGAATGCCATATTACCGGAAACCCCATACGAATAGCGGAATTGCCAATTTGAAATAAAAGGTAAGTGTTCAATTATAAACTCTTCCTTACTAAGCGTCCATCCAACACCTAAAGCATAAAAAGAAGAAAAACGACTATTTTTCCCAAAAGAAGAACCTCCGTCTAAACGATAAGTCAAATCTATAAAATAACGCGTATCATAATAATAATTACAAAAACCACTTAATGATACTCTACGAGAGGTTGATTCTGAACCATAAGTTCCTCCCGTAGAAGGATAACCTAAAGAAGTTGCCAAATGGTCAATATCCGATGTTAAAAATCCTGTTGCAGACCAAGAAACATTATCATATTTTGTTTCAGACATTTCTCCAGCAATACCTACTGTTAGCATATGTTTTTCGTTAAATGTTTTTGCATAATTCAACGCCCATCTCGTTTCCCACAATGATTCCGTTTTCTCTCCTCTACCATAACTTCCTTTTTGCTCTATATTCTCCTCACTATCATAATATTTATGCGTTGGTGGGATAAAAGAATCTTGTGTTCCCATTTTTTTAGTTAAACCCAACATTGCTGTTATTTGAAAAGCCTCTGAAATATCAAAACGAGCCTGCGTTGTGCTACGTAATGACGTGTATTTTGATTCATTCCAACACCCAACCTCCTTATTATACATCGGATTATCTATAAGAGCCGTTGCATTAGGATGATAATATTGTTCTATCAATTCTCCATTTTCATCATAAGGTTCCCAATATCTGTTCATCCTCACGTAATCAGAAAATTGTCCATAAGGACTATCTTCACTTGTATTCAATCCTATCGTTAAAAGTTGACGTACATTCCATTTACCATGCACGTAATCAATTTCCATCGAACCGTTGAAATTTGTACGATCAGATCCCTTCATAACGCCAATTGTTTCATCATAAAACAGATCAAACCGAAAACGCCAAGCCTCAACTCCTCCCATGATATTCAATATATGCTGTTGTCCAACTCCTGTACGAAGAGGCTCTTTAGCCCAGTTATAATTCACACCTGAATCAACCACATCTTTTAAAGACTGGTATAACTCCTGAAGACTTGAATCATCCCACACGCCATACACTCGTTCTAACTCTAATTTTTCTCTAGCATTCGTTAAGTTGTCATACGAACTTAAATCTGGAATTTCGACTTTAACTTTTCCCGAATATGTCACCGAAATTTTTCCTGCTTTAGGACGTAACGAAGTAATCACTATGACCCCATTCGCCCCTCTAGAACCATAAAGAGCTGTAGCACTCGCATCTTTCAAAATAGTGATGCTTTCAATTTCATTATCATTCAAGTCCATTACTCGTTCTAACGTTACCTCGAAACCATCCATGATAAACAAAGGTTGATTCAATTCATAATTACTCTTTTGATCTCGTATATCGTCTGCACTAAGTAATGTGGATGCCCCTCGCAATTGTAGTTCCGGTAAAGCATTCGGATTAGATCCTTGTGCGTTATTCTGTATAATTCGTAAACTAGGATCTAAACTCGCTAATGTCTGAATCAAATTCCGAGAATAATGAGTTCTGATCTCTTCTTGAGATATAGTTGTCACAGCCCCTGTAAAACTCTCTTTCGGTTTATTGAAAATACCTGTCACAACCACCTCTTCCACCTGTTGGAAATCCTCCTCCATCACGATCTGCAGTGTATCTGTTTTTTCTGTGAAAGTAATTTTCTGTTTTTTATATCCCACGAAAGAAAACTCCACCTCCCCTTTCGTCACAGGTAAATCTATCGCAAACCATCCTTGAGCATTGGTTGCCGTTCCCAAGCTCACCCCCACCATTCTTACCGTCACCCCTGGTAGCGGTTCCTTTTTCTTATCACGGACCCACCCTTTTAATCGCAGGGATTTCTTTTCTTCCTTCGTTTCCTGAGGTTGAATCACGATCACATAATCTTCAATCTGGTAAACGAACCCCGTGTTTCGAAGGACTTCATCCAGAATCTCTTGGATAGTAGCCTCGTGCACGTTTATTGACTTCACCCGAATATTTCTCACGTCATCCATATTATAGATAAACGTGAACTCACTACTTTTCCGAATAGTTGAAAAAACATCTGTTAATGCGACATTTTCCAACGTCAGAGTAAACCTTGCATTCTGTGAATAACTTGCTGCTGATACCGAAACAGACAACAAGAAAAAAAAGCACAAAAATTTCATAACCAACAATGTTTTTCGCAGCCTTATTTTCATAAGACCACCAGAATTACATTTTTTTTTCATAACTTTGTTCTTGAGTTTTACATTGAATTAAATATTGAATGTATTCGGACAGATAGCATGGGGGTGCTGTCTGTCTTTTTTATTCATACACGTTTATAGTTCTATCTTTTATTTCAAATTTTACACGTTTAGTTTGTTCTATTCTTCTCAGGATCTCGTTTATATCCCCATAACGTCTAATCTCGACAGAGAATTTCATCTCTTTCAACGCTGGGTTCATATAAAAAACATTCACGTTATACCAGCGGGCCATATCATCCAGAATTGTCTCCAAATCAACATCTTCAAAATAAAAAATCCCCTCTTTCCATAACACATAATTACGGGCATCTACCTGTTTCACTCTAAACTCGTCATCAGACCATATTGCTTGCTGGTTAGGCGATAAAATAACCTGTTCATTACCTTTTTTCAACTGCACCTTTCCTTCGACCAACGTGGCCACCACCTCTTCTTGATAAGCCGAAACATTAAAACTTGTTCCCAAGACCCGAATATCAACCCCATTCACGGTTACAATAAAAGGTTTTTCCTTATTCTTTGCCACTTCAAAATAAACCTCTCCCTCCATCTCAACTTTTCTCTCCTTACCCGTGAAAGCCACCGGATAACGCAACCTCGACTCCGCATTCAACCACACCCGAGTTCCATCTGCCAATTCCAACGAAAATTCACCTCCTCGCGGCACGATCAACGTATTATACTTTACTTCTGTCGATTGTCCGGCTAAAGAATCCTTCCCCGAATACTTTACCCTATTATCTGATGTCAAAATTCGGGTTCCCCCCTCCTCTTCTAATTGTAAGCTTATTTCTGGCCTCAAATCCACCTTTTTTCCATTAGCAAGTACAAGCTGCGCTTTCATGCTACCATGTTCAATTTGGGCAACAGTACCATTCTCCACCTCCTGCTTTTCTTCATTTACAAGCCAAAAAATTCCAATGCTCACGAATAACACGATAACCGCCACATACTTACTCCACGTAATCCACCGGTCAGTCTTCCGAACCGTATGAGATTTCACTGTCCCCCATCGGGATTCCATTAACTGCCTCCCCCGCTCCTGATCCTTCCAAGCCTCGTTCCCAGCCTTTAATGATTCTAAAATATTCGCATATTCCCCCCGGTGTCGTTCGTCCTCATCCAACCAACGGGCCAACACGAGCCGATCCTTTTCATCAATCGTTCCGGTCAACTCTTCGGCAATAAGCCGGGCAATATCCAAACGTTTTTTTAGTAAATCCATACTTTTACATTTGTAATTTTATCATAGAGATTACTTCAAATGAAAAGTGGGTAGGTCAGACTAGAAAAAAATTCAAAAAAAGAAAAGATTTAACATTTACACCCCTAACAGGAACATCAAAATCACAAAGTAATTTTTGGATAGGGCCTCCCTTAATGTCTCGTAAGCCGACTTTTTCAAACACTTCACCGTGTTCACGGAAATACCTAATTCTTCCGCAACCTCAGGGTTCGTTTTCCCTTCCAGATTCAAAAGGATCACGTTACGAGTCTGTGGTGGCAACTGGTCAATAGCAACATATAACATTCGCATGGTTTCCTGCCGGGTAACCTCCTGCAAGAAATCGTAATCATCCACGTTACTCTCATCCAATTGTGCGAAATAATTTTCCTTCGCCCGTTGATGCTTACAATGATTCCAGTACAAATGACGTGCAACCGTGTATAAAAAAGCTTTCCCGTAATCAACAGAAACAATCTCATCCCGCCGTTCATAAACCCGGATAAAAGTCTCTTGTGCTAAATCTGCTGCTAATTCATCATCCCCCGTGTAGCGTTTCATGAAAGCGTACACGGATGGAAAATTCTCCCGGAAGAATACTTCAAAGTCTTTATTGGTCTGAATAATAGCACTCATAGTGCTACAAAAGTAACTATTCCTCCGAAATATTCAAATACACAATAATTGAATCATTACAAAGTCCGATACAATCTTGTAAACAACTATATCATCTCTTTCTCCCTTAAAATAACATAGGGGAGAACTTTCAAATCTCGTTTCCCCCTGTTATTAAATTACTCAAACAAAGCATTTATATATTCGATCATCTCTTCCCGACGTAATCCTTTCTCCTTTATTTTTCCCTCCGGATCGATCAGATAAATCATCGGAATACCACTCACATTATAACTCTTCGCCACGGGACTTTCAAATGCTTTTAAATCTGAAATAACCTTCCACGGTAAATTATAATGTTTTACATCTTCCTCCCATTTCCCTCGCTCGTCATCCAGATTAATCGTAAACATTACAAAATTCTTATCTTGCGTATTCTTATAAACTGTTTCAAGGAAAGGTATCTCCAATTTACACCATCCGCACCAAGATGCACTAAACTCCAGCAATACATATTTTCCCCTATAATCTGACAATTTGTAAGTATTACCCTCCAAATCCTCTAACGTGAAATCATACGCCATCACTCCCGGTTGTACTCGTTTTTCCTTTTCTAATTTTACCCGGCAATTAGCGATATATGCGTTCTCGGCTAAAGAAACATCGAAAGCATTCAGTGCTTTTTCCATCAAGGGAAGATTATCAGCACTAATATATTCCGAAACAAAATAAGGAGCCACCTCACTACGTGCATACCCCGGAAGATTCAGAATGTAATCCACCACCTTATCATAAGCCTGCTTGTAAGGCTCTGCTAAAGAATCATATAAAGTCCGGTTATCTTTAAACGCCTTACTCCGGTCGTAACCGATTCTGCCATACTCTTTCATAAACTCTTGCCCGTTCTTTTCTATGGCAACAAATTCATCATGTGTTTTACTCCCAGTAATTGTTAGACTCTTCAAATTATTAAAATCCCCTTGAACTTCAACCTCACTATTATCCAAAAATATACTGAAAGAACCCACAAAATCATCTTCTCCCTTCTTAACAACGAAAGAAACCAAACGAGGGTAATCCACCTTACCCGTGTAAACCACTTGGCCATCTTTCAACTTCAAAGTATCTATATACCACTGGGCAGGATTCGGAACCCTTTCACTCACGAAAATTTCACACTCCGGAGCATTTTCCAAACGCATTTTTACCTTAAAACCATCCGTTTTGGATGCACACGAAAAACAGAACAAACATCCTGTCAACAAAATCAATAATCTATTCATCTTTATTATCTTTAAATTTATCTTTCAATCCGGAAACCACGGCTGCAAACAAAGGATCATCCACCGACCACCCACAATCTTTCATCGTTTTCTCTATCAATTCCAATCCTCGCTTACACATTTTTGCATCTCCCTTACGAATCAACATTCCATTTAATTGTAAAGTTACATCAAAACGAGCATCATTATCCAAACGAGAAAACTTCTTATCATACATTTTCAATGCTTTCTTCAAATCACCAGACAAAAAGGCTCTGGTAAACTCCACTATATCCAACAAATAATCCTGTCCGACAATTTCCGATTGAGCAACACACGTTTTATATGTATCTAAAAGTTGAACTGCATTCACTTTATCATGAAAAATTATTTCGTTACAATCATTCACAATCAACGGGAACAAATCGTCGTATATTTTACGATCCACACTATCTTTACTAACCGCTGCATCAAAATCCTTTTTATATTCCAGAAGATACTTGTATTCTGGTAACGACGGATTCTTCACGAATCGTTTCACGAGCATCCAATTTTCTTTACCACTTTTCTCTTGATCGGTCAATGTCCCCCAATATTCGTGCAACACCTCTTCCATCCGCTCTTTCATAAAAGCCCTAGCCAAAGTCTCTATATAACTATACACGAATTGTGGATCACGCTCCCCGTTGACATATCTCTTCTCATAAGAATACAAAGAATGTTCTCCAATACCATTTTGCACATTCTGTAAAAATTCCTCTGCTTTCATTCCTCCCACCATTTTATGAATCACCTCTCCATCTTCATTCAAGATCAAAAAAGTCGGGTAAACCTTCACTTGATACTTCTTAGCCAATTCCCGCCCCTCCCCTTTTTCCATATCCAATTTAACATTTACAAAATGCGTATTCATAAATTGTCCCACGTCTTCCCGGCTAAAAACATCCTGCACCATCATTTTACAAGGGCCGCACCAACTCGTGTAGCAATCCATAAACACCATCTTTTTTTCCTGTTTTACTTTTGCCAGAACTTTCGTGAAACTTCCCTCATCAAATTGTATCTGACATTTTGCCTGCAAGCACAATACAGATAAAAACAAACCGATTAATATCTTATACATGATTTTTTCCATTAATTACACAATGTAGATAATGTCTCCAATACTTCATCCCCCCTCAAGTCCCGACACACGATTCGCCCTTCCGGATCTACCACGAAAGAGTCTGGAATCCCGCCCAAATTATATGCTTTAGCCAAAGGACTGTTTTTCATCCCTTTCAGATCAGACAAACAATACCATTCGATATTATACTCTTTGATCTCATGTAACCAAGCCTCTTTCCGATCATCCATCATCATCGTTACAAAAGCAACATTTTTATCTTTTAAAGCGTGATATGCTTTACGAATAAAAGGAATCTCTTTTTTACACCAGCCACACCAGGATGCACTAAATTCAACAAATAAATATTTTCCCCGGAAATCAGCCAAGGTGTACTTCCTACCATCTTTATCAAACACCTGAAAATCTGGGAAGGCTTTTCCCGGCTGTAAAGCCGTTTCCCGCTCTACGCTTTCTTGCATTCCGTTCAGATAATAAGAATCAGTTAAACTCGGGTCAAACTTTTCCACGATCTTCCCTCTTTGCATAACATCCAGAGATGCGGACAATTGAGCCACCAAATAAGCTGCTGCCGGACTTTTAGAAACTCCCGGCTCAAAAGCAAACAACCGGTCAATAATCACCATTTGCAACGAATCTCGCTTTCGACTCATCTCTCGTACTTCTTCCATCCTAGCCTCGGCAAAAGCCATCTGGATTTTTCCATTAAACTCTGCAACCAATTGTTTCTCCGGTAAAGACTTCAAATAAACATTATACCTGTGAATATCTTCATTAATCGGGGCTGAAGTAATCTTCAACGTTTTCTTCACCTCATCCAATTCGCTGTACACCTTCATATCCTCCGGCTCTATAAATATAGCCACCATCGAGGCCCCCAATCGCTGGTATTGCGGTTCCATGTCAAAAAACAATAGACCGGCCTGAGGCTCCGTGATCTTCCCTTCTAAAAAGTACTTTCCATCCTTAACCTCGCAACTATCCAATAAAACATTTCCCGGCGGATTCGTGTACAACTTCACGATACCTTTAGGTAATCCCTTCATCTCCCCAGAAATCGTGAAACGATCATGCTCCCGTTCTTTACATGCACAAAACAGGCATAGCAAGCTAACCAATAGCCATACATTTTTACATACTTTCATCACCTATACATTAAAGTATTCTCCCGCTAAGCGGGAGAATACTGATTTATTAATAAGTATCCCACTGATTACCTATCTTATAAATTAAATCCACCACACGACCGAACTTTCCGATAAATTCCATTCCTTCCAGAGTTTTTCCATCCCCAACGACCGAAACATCCAGTACCATAAAGTCACTCTTCGACGTGTCATCCGCATTCTCCAAAGCAATACCCAAACGTTCATAATTCGTGGGACAAACAGCAATATCCCGAATCGTCCGCCCAAAATCAGAACGTAATGGTTTTACCGTATTATCCTTGTGATTATAAACATACAGCACGTTACCTGATGCAATATACACGTAAGGACGATTCTGGCAAACAGCAAATTTCGTATTCTCATTAATGATTGAAGGATCAGGAAACTCCACCTCCGAGATCGACCGATACGTCTTCGCTCCCCATCCGGAGAATCGGAATTTTTGCACGTATGCCTTGTTTTCCGAATTCGATTTCAGAACTGTCAGGAACTCATCCGTCGGGGTTTCTGTCGAGATCGGTCCTCCATCCAGCACCGTTTTCCCCATATCGTAAGGAATAAATGCCTTTTCCGAATCATTCGTGTAATCAAATCGTTTCATTTCCCCGGTTCGCACCAGCATATAACTTGAAGTTTTCTTATCAAAACAGATAATATCATTACTAAAAAGCAGGTTTCCCCGAATGCCCAGATTCGTTAATTCATAATCACCCGGATAAGGGAAATTTGGAAACAGACCATCCTGATAAAGAGCATCATATGATGCTTGAATATTACGCACATACAATTTACCATTACTGATAAGATAATCGTAATTCGTCACGCAATTCATTCTCATAGGCTTGAAATCCTTGGGTACATCCCCCACGAACTCATCTTTCGTGGCGACCATTTTACTAAACGTGTTTCCATCCAATTCCACAGAATATTCCGGTCCGTTCTGACAAGCCACGAAAATCTGTCCGATCTCTTCTGATGTCGGCAACCAATGTTCCATCAAGGCACAAGCACCCCCGGCCAAATCCGTCCCGTTCACGTTTTTATAAATATCCGCATAAAGGCCCCCATCATCCCGAACATAGGACAACTCGGAAACGTTACCTTTATCCGCCAAGAGCATCCATCCGGAATAATATGTGGAATAAACCGACACGTTAAAACGGTTGATATACTCTACCCCTAAATCCTCATTCGTAATCGTAAACTCGGCATACAATCCAGCTTTCACGGGAAGGTCACCCACAACAAAATTCAGACTTTCTTCCTCGCAAACCACCTTATTGTTTATTCTCCAAGCATAAGAAACCTTATCCGGCTTGCCATTTGTCCAGGTCACGGTTGGGGTAATCGTTTCCTGTGACCCCACGTAAAAATCATAACTTTTCTCTATACCGCTCACGGAAACCTGCGGCACGGTCTCATAGTCATAATTTCCTTTATCTTCATAACATCCGGCAGCGAACAACGCCATTACCGTGATGATATATATAAATAATCTCTTCATAACTTCATCTTTAAATATTAACCTCTCATTGCCACTTTCATCAAACTACCATCCTCATCTTCAGTTGGATGTTCTTGCAACCAATATTTGAATTGCAGCACGTAAGCCCGCATCGTCGAGTAATTCATCTCTCCCCCGTCGGCCTCTAACGTCATATCCGTCACCCCGATTTCCCGGATAAAAGTTTGATATTTCAAGTCCGAATAAGTACCCAACCCGTTCGCCTCGTGCCAGTCATTCCACCACCCCGGACGAGTTAATTGATTCGTGATAAAAATCCGTCCTTTCCGATTCGCTTCGATTCCCGGCATAAAATCCCCTGACCCCTGCACCTCAAAAACCGCTAGCACACTCCCTTTAAGAGCCTCGTTTCTCGTTACGGTAACATTCAGATAAGCAACCGAATCATTCGCCGCAATCACCTGTTCTTCCACCGGCATCTCAAAATCCACCCCGGCTTGGGCAGAACTTTCATCCTGCAAAAACTTCACGTTATACTTCCGATCACGATCTACCAGAGGCGAAATCATCACTAATTTCAAAGCCACCGTTCCCGACTCCAGCGTCTCATCATAAGCAAACGAGAAAACGGTACTATCTTTTGACAACTTATCAAATTGTATATAGTTACTACTGGAATACCCTTTCAGGTTATCTTCCGAACATGACATCATTCCAAGAAACAACATCATGATAATTACATATAATATTTTCATAGCCAAATATTAATCTACTACTTATTATTTAAATAATCTTCCTTACGCCCGCCAAACTCTACTTCAGTGGCCGGCAATGGCAAACAGAATTGAGACGGTTCAAGCTTTATCGTGGTACTCCCCTGATCAACCGGTAATCCCAAACGTTTATACCAGTAAAACAACTGACCTTCCCCGATAAATTCCCGACGAGCCTCTTTCGTCAACTCCTTCACGAAATTATCATAAGTAATCGTCGTTGAAATCTCCCCGGCTATCCCCCTATTTTTACGCAATTCTTCGAGTAAACCGATAGCAACCTCCTTATGGGCATTAAAACCGCTCTCCGCGGCAATCAGATACATTTCAGATAAAC
This sequence comes from Butyricimonas sp. RTP31003st1_G1_RTP31003_210430, assembly GCF_040920905.1. Taxonomy (NCBI): domain Bacteria; kingdom Pseudomonadati; phylum Bacteroidota; class Bacteroidia; order Bacteroidales; family Odoribacteraceae; genus Butyricimonas; species Butyricimonas sp. RTP31003st1_G1_RTP31003_210430. The sequence goes on from NZ_JBCOSQ010000046.1 coordinate 23,738, forward strand.
GGATCATCGGAACTTTCCCGCCATTTTCAGAATCCACATCCGCATATTTAACCGATATATCATACCCGTTACTATTCGTGATTACCAAATATTCCTTCCGGAAATCATCAGAAGAAGGATAAATGGAAGTAACATCATTTATCGTGTAATAATTATCTTGAGAGGCGTCATAAGAGTACCACAAATCATGAATACCAGCATAATTCAAAGCAAACAGAATCTCGTTTTGCATCACGACATCCCGACTCTTCAAAGGGGCACTCACCGCACTTTCCTCGGTGAAAGGGAAGAACCCGTCTTTCCCGGCCTGAATAACTTCTTGGGCATACGTGTAAGCTCTCTCATCCCCCATGTAATGATACACACGGGCCATCAACCCGGTAATTGCCCAATAATTCATGCGATATGCCCGGGCCGTTGTAAAATCATTCCCGATTTCCGTCACGTAATGGTTATACATCTCCTTAAAACTCTCTTCCCGAGCCGGATCAACCGTACTTAACATCATCCGGGCGCTATCAAGGTCCGTCAGAATCAATTGAACAATCTCGCTCGTCTTTTTTTGACCATGCACCCGGTCCGTGAAGTTATCGGCATAAGGCAAACACAAAGCCTCCGAATTCTCCTTCCATGACGGGGCAAATGCTCTCAACAAGTCGAAATGCAAGTAAGCCCTTAATGCTTTCGTTTCCGCAACCAAAAACTTATACTCTTCACCTTCAAAAAACGAGGGGGACTTCTCGCTCAAGTAATCCAATAAAACATTACAATTCGCAATACTATTGTAATTTTTTAACCACAAATTCTTAATCACATCTTGAGAATTCGAATTTTTATAATTATACCGGGACGCCTCGTAAAGAAGATGATACTTGTCCTGGTAAACATCATAATACTGGGCCAACACATCCATCAACCCGAATGTCATGTGCGTTCCATACGAAGATGCATCCGTCATCGAAGTATATATACCATATAAGGCATTCTCGAACCCCTTGGGTTTAGAAAACAATTTCTCTGCATTCACCTGTGCTTGCGGGGTCACATCCAGCCAACTATCACAACTGCTGTTCGTCACAGCAAACACGAATAACGTAAAAATAATCAATATTCTCTTTTTCATATCATCCATTATTTTACATTTCTACAGGATTAGAATTGTACCTGTAATCCCACGTTAAAAATTCTAGCAAACGGGTAATCCAGACCTCGTTCCCGTTTCACGTTAGATATTCTGAAAATATCTTCCATCTGGAACGTCAATTTTAAACGTTCCAAGCTCCATCTTTGAATCAACTCGGTCGGGAAAGAATAAGAAAATGACAATGATTTGAATTGCAACACGTTCTCATCCTGAACAAAACGAGAAGAAACCTCCGTCCGATCCCGGTTCTTAATATCTTTAAAGAAAGTGTGATCTCCCGGTTCTTTCCACCTGCCTTGCAACACCCGGCGATCCACGTTCCAACTCAAATTTGCATCCTCCACCCGATCTACAAGCGTTTGGTTATACACCTGTCCTCCACATTGATACAAGAAACTAACATTAATATTAAATCCTTTCCAGTCCGCATTGGCACCAAAAGCTCCCGATACCTTGGGTTCCGTGTCCCCGCACACTATCTTGTTGGCAGCACTCCATTCATAAGTCAAGTTACCTTTCAAATCCTCAAACACCTCTTTCCCGTTCATCGGGTTTATTCCGTGGGATTTTACCGCGTAAATCGCCGTAGTTGACTGTCCCTCTTTAAATTGTACCTGAGGTTTGGCTGTCTCCATCGCTTCACCCCACCCCGGTTCATAATTATCCTGCTCATCATCCACTTTCTTGTTGTACGTTTCCAATGAATTGGAAATCTTTTTAATCACGTTCTTATTATGCGCAATCGATCCGAAGACATTCACGATTAAATCCTTATCCCGTACCACGAATCCTCTCAACGAAATTTCATATCCTTTATTCTCCAACTCTCCCAAGTTATCCCTGTAACTTTCAAAACCTGAAGAAGGCGGTAAAGTAATATCTGCAAGCAAATCTTTCGTTGTCTTCACGTAGTAGTTCATATTAGCACTAACCAATCCATTCAAAAACTGAATTTCAAAATTCCCGTCAAACGTGTGTGTCTTTTCCCATTGCAGGTTTGTATTTCCCATGTTGTTCATGATCACACCCAAACCTCCGGCATACCATTGTCCCTTGTAATACTCGTACACATCCTGGGCCTCATATGCCTCGAAAGAAGCTTTACCGGTAGCCCCGACATTCGCGGAAAATTTCAAATGATTAATCACACCTTTCAATCCTTCAAAAAATTTTTCATTATGCACGTTCCAACCAATACCTGCCGACCAAAACGGGGCATATCTCTTCTTGGAGCCGAATTTTGACGATCCATCCAGACGACCGGATAAATCCAGTAAATAAATATTATTCCAAGTATAGTTCAAGTTCACAAACAAACCTACCAAACGGGATAATCCCTCACTTCCTTCCGGGGTTAAATCCTTAAACTCCTTACCAAAAGAAATGTAATCCATACTACCCGACGGAAAACCGATCACACTATATGATTCATTCTCAAACCGGGTCTCGATAACATTACCTCCCAACACGGCATTCAAAAAGTGACTCCCCAACTGCTGGTTATAACTGAACACCACGTTCATATCCAAGTTAGAACTCTTCTCGTGGAAACTATACGCCTCCCCTCTCTTCAAAATTCCTTCTCCATCCTGATAGTCAGACTCATTGTAAATCGCTGATTCCGGGTCCGTGAATTTCTCTTGCTTATCCGTACGTTCCGAGTATGACACTCTGGCCTTCAACCTGAAATGCTCGCTGATAAACCAGTCAAAATCAAAATTATCCGTCCACTCCGTGTACGTCGTGTTATCTTTATGATTCAACGTTGACTCGTACAATGGATTCAAGAAACGATTGCTCGTACTCACGTGCGGTTGGTATGATTTAATCAAATTTCCATCCTCATCATAAATCTGGTCATACGGGTTCGCCTTGGCATAATCCTTGAAGGAACCATACGGTGATTCTTTCGCTTTCACCTTATCCACCGTCAACTTGTTTCTAAACAACAACTTATTATTCAAATTATAAGAAAGTAGAAAGCCTATCCCGAACCGGTCTCTCGAAGATTTTTTCATCACTCCCGGATTAGCCTGGTAATTCACGTCAATCCCGTAACGCACGCTTTGGTCACCCCCCTCTACATACAAGGAATGTTTATGCCCGACAGCAACGTGCAAAGGTTGAGACAACCAATACGTGTTTACCCCTTTTTTCACTCGTTCCAAACGCTCTGCATAATCCATTCGTAACAACTGCTGGGTATAAAGATCATCCGAATCATACAACCCGGCATCCAACTCGGCCTGCAATTTTTCCTTGGCATTCATCAAGTTATAATCAGACAAATCCGGAGCATTGATCGCCATGTTCATATTATAGGACACTCTCAACTTTCCTTCTTCTGGAGCTTTCGTCGTCACCACCACGACCCCGTTTGCTGCCCGGGAACCATAGATCGCGGTAGCCGAAGCATCCTTTAATATTGTCACGTTCTCGATCCGGTCAATATTCAAGTCAAAGATTTTTTCTACATCGACCTCATAACCATCCAAGATAAAAGTGGGTAAATTCGGATCATTCCTAAATGTAGCCTCAGACACGCCTTCCACCCCGAAACCGGAATTACCGCGAATACGAAAATCAGGTAAACTATTCGGGTTCGATCCCATGTCAACATTCTCACGCAGCCGGAAAGAAGGATCAAACACCTGCAAAGCACTAATCAAATTATTGGACGACACCTTGGCCAACTCCTCTTTATTCACGGAAACCACGTTACCCGTGAAACTTTCCTTGCTCTTAGAAAAATAACCATTGACAACAACCTCTTCCACTTCCAAGGCATCTTCCTCCATCACCACGTTAAGATATTTTTGGCCCGTGTACTTCACCTTCTGCGTTTTCATTCCGATAAAGGAAAAAACAAGTGTCCCCTTTTCCATGGATAACGTCAGTGAAAACTCCCCATTCACGTCTGTTGCGGCACCTAAACTAGTACTATCCAAGCGTACCGTTACACCGGGAATCGCCTCACCTTTTTTATCCGTCACTTTTCCCTTTATCTGGAATTGTTTCACCGTACTATCCCGCATCGTCTTCACCTCGGGAACTATAACGATATAATCATCCACGAAACGATAAGTCATCCCGCTACCAGCCAACACCTTATCAAGCACAGCCCGTACATCTGCCTCTTTAAAATCGGCCTTTACCACCCGCTCCAAGGCTAAACGATCATCATTATAGATAATGATCTTTCCCGTTTGCCGTCGAATTTCCTCAAAAACCGTTTTAATTGACGTCTTCCCAAGATTCATGTTCACTCTCTGCTGCGACATCACGTTTGCAGACAGAGAACACACGAAACAGACGCACAAAATCCAAGTCAATTTCATAATTTTCGACAATTGTTGCTGCTTATTTTTTGACAAAACAAGCCACAAGACATTACTTTTTTTCATACATTTGTAAATTAAGTGATACTTAAATACTTCTTCGGGAGTGATTACCGGATCGTGGTCCTAACACTTTCCGGTATTTTTATTCCTCAGAAGTAATCCTATTCTCTATTTTTCATTAACAACAATCACATCTTTATTGATTTTAAAGGTAACATCGGTCATTGCCTCGATTAAAGAAAGTATGTAACCAATCTCGTTATATTTCTTAAACGCCCCCGAAAACTTTAACCGTTTCAAGCTCTCTTTCGTGAAAAAAAACTTCACTTCATACCAACGTCCCAGTTTATCCCCCAACTCTTCCAACGGCATTCCGTCAAAATTAAGTACCCCGTCCTTCCAATCCACGTAAGTAGCCACGTTTACGGTCTTTACCTCGTATTCACAGTTCTCGTTATTCATCACGAATTGTCGGCTAGGAGTCAATATTTCGTTGATTTTCCCGCTTTTTACATCCACCTTCCCCTTCACCAAGGTGACCTCCGTTCGGGGATCTTGTTTATAGGCCATCACGTTAAATCCTGTGCCTAACACCATCACGTCCAATCGTTCCGTACGCACGATAAAAGGATGCACCTCATCTTTGGAGACTTCAAAATACGCCTCCCCTTCCAACTCCACCATGCGATCTTTCCCGCTAAACATCACCGGGTACTTTAACCGGGATTCGGAATTCATATAAACCACCGTGCGATCGGCCAGCACTAGCCGATACTCTCCCCCCGACGGAACGATCAACTCGTTATACACAACATCTCCCTGTAAGGAATTTTCCTGTTTACTATAATCAATATATTCTTTCCCGTTCAAAATTGGGAAACCCTTTTCACGGATCGTATCTCCATTCGTGCATCCCAACTCAACCTCAAATCCAGATGACAACACCAAGCGAGCTTTCGCCTCACCCGGTTTTACCACCGGGGACTGAGCCACAACCGAAGAGGGAATTTCTTCTTCCCACGATCCCACAAGCCATGTAATCCCAATCAGCACAGCCACACTTGCAGCCACACTCCACCCGATCCGTCTGAAATGACGCCTTTGCCTCTGTTCCTTCCTGTGTTCCACTGCTTTCCATGCGGCACTCATCTCCACGTTCTTCCACCGGGCCACATACTTTCCCGTGTACCAGGCCCGCTCTATTTTTTCAAAGAAGACACGGTGTTCAGCATTTTCCCGCAACCATGCCTCGAACTCCTCCCGTTCCTCCACGCTCGCCTCTCCCACTAGAACTCGATAAATTAAGTCTTCCATGTAGTCTGAAATAGCCATACTTATTCTTATTTTTTACAAGTAGGACTAAATAAAAATCAAAACGGGTGAATGGAGGCACATTTTTTTCGAAAAAATAAACTTAAAAAACGATAACTCCTACCATTCTCTCTAATTTTGAGTGACTGTTACCTGACCGTTGCCTGACTGTTGGGCGCTATCGCCGCCTTGTCGCCGCCTTATCGCCCACTTATAGCCGCCATTTTAACAGACATCATACAAATTAAACAGACCTGACATTACCACCTAAGTGATCTATAAACACGTAACAATAAACCAAACATAATACATCAGAGAATAGCAAGGGGTTAATCTCCCAAGCTCTTGGATAGGATAAGCAACAGAATCAATTCTTCATCTCCCTTTAATTCTTCCCGCAATATACGCATTCCATTACGTAACAACGTTTTCACCGTGTTTAGAGACACCTGTAACTCGTTGGCCGTATCCTGATATTTCATATCCCGCATCAGAACGCAATCCACCACTTTCCTCGTTTGCTCCGGCATCCGAGCGATAACAGTCGTCACCCGATCCACAATTTCCTGATTCAGCACCGTGGCCGTGTCTGCGGCCACGTCAATAGCCGTGTAATCCACCCGTCTACGCAACACATCCTTCTTGTGCGTGTAAGTGTAACAACTATTGCGAACAGAAGAAAAAAGATAAGAACTAAGAGCCTTTTCCTCAATATGCTTCAGATAATCATCTTCCCATAAACGCACGAAAAATTCCTGAACGAGATCTTCTGCCATCGTATCATCATCAATCAAACTTCCCGCGTACAGCACGAGAGGACGATAATATCGATCAAACAACATCCGAACTCCTTCCTTACGGTTCTTCACGAACACATCCAATATATCTCGATCACTTTTTCGCATTAGTGCAAAAATAAACTTTTTTCAACAGCGATCGACAAACAATGAACTTTTATTTCTTAAAACAACAAACCATCCCGCACTTCAAGATATGACTGAATTAATCGGGAAACGGCATATTCTCCCACCCGATCATCAGGCACTTTCAAATATTTTTCCATACTCTCTGAAAACGAATCGACCCGGATTTCATAAAATACAGGGTATATCACCCGATGAGACAAAACGTGTTTCTTTGCCACGTACTCCCGGGTAATTTCAACCTTTTCGATACCATCAAATAACTCTTGAAAAACAGCCATCCCGGACAATTCCTCCCACGTAACCGCACGTTCCGTTTCGATTAACGGGAACTCGTAGAGATTACGCCAAATATCATTCCCCGTTCGCTTAAATAAAAGGGTCATACCTTGCCCATGTATATACAAATAATTAAAATAACGGGGTTTCACCACGGTCTTCCCACTTTTCACGGGTAATCGCTCCACTTGCCGGGCGGCTAATCCCAGGCACTTCCCATTTAGAGGACAATGCTCACAATCTGGTGATTTGGGTACACATTGCAATGCCCCGAACTCCATCATTGCCTGGTTGAACAAATCCGGACGACGTTCATCCAACAGAGATTGAGCCAATGCCGTAAAATATTTCTTCCCCTCTCCCCCGTCAATGGGTAAATCTATATCAAACAACCGGGCCAATACCCGGAATACATTTCCATCCACGGTTGCATAGGGTAACCGGTAGGCAAAAGAACAAATAGCCGCCGCCGTGTAATCACCAATTCCTTTCAACGAAAGCACTTCCTCACGTGTACGGGGAAAAACACCACTGAAATCATTCATGATCTGCCGGGCTGCCGCATGCAGGTTCCTAGCCCGGCTATAATACCCTAACCCTTGCCAGTACTTCATCACCTCGTCCTCATCCGCCCGGGCAAGAGCCGCCACGTCGGGAAATCGCTCCGTAAATCGGTTAAAGTACTCCAATCCTTGTACCACCCTAGTTTGTTGAAGTATGATTTCCGAAATCCAGATCAGGTAAGGATCGGAAGTCCTTCGCCACGGTAAGTCCCGTTTATTCTCCTCGTACCAACGAATTAATATATCGCTAATCTCTCTATCTTCCATCTCGTGTAATTATTCGCCACGAAGATACAAAAACATCGGATTAGAATATTATTATACACACAACAAAAGGGATCACCATCACAGCAATCCCTTTCCATTCACTAATAACAAAAAAATCTATCCTTATTCCAAATGAGCCCGGATCATCCAAGTTACTTTTTCTTTCTTCTCGATCATATCCTCCAAGAAATTGGATGTCCCGAAGTCCTTTGATCCTTCTTTCTCCATGGTTTCCAAATCGGAACGAATTTGTCGAATCACCTCGGCATTATCGTCCAGCAAAGCTGCCAGCATACCCTTTGCATCGGGAAGCGGTTTTTCATCATCATGTTCTTTGATACGATTATGCTCCAAACATCCCTTCAAAGAACCGATAGGACGTTCGTCCAAATCACGAACACGCTCGGCAATGCTATCTATATCTTCAATCAAGCCGTTATAAAGATCTTCCAAAAAAGTGTGATAAGACCTGAAACTCGGGCCCTTCATATTCCAGTGGTAATTCCAAGTTTTAGCGAGTAAAACAAAATGATCAGCCAACAGGTTATTCAAAATGGTTTTGCTGGATTTAATCATTGCAGCATCTAAACCGATATTTCCTTTCATCATAACTATAAATATTTAAAAGTTCGTTTTTATTTCGTTTTCAACACCTATAGAAACGAAAAGAACTTGATAAAGTTTCGATTTTATAGCCTAAAATTTTATATGTTTTTCTCTTGCCGCAATAAACAAGGTGCCTAAAAATTCCGTCCAGTATCCCACCACAAAGGAGTTCCGGCATGATCCGGACCTCCCAAGGCATCGACCAGCATCTCGTATTGCCCGTTATCGCTATCAAGAATAGAAGAGGGATAATTCAGACGACGAATCATCTTTTCCGTGTCAACACACCCGTTACGACTATTGTTATACCGTACGGGGAATAATCTCGGATAACCTGTCCTTCGTTGTTCTGCCCATGCCTCGCAACCTTCCGGGAAAACTGCCAGCCATTTTTGCGTGATAATCCGTTCCAGTTTCATCTCGTCAGAGGCGGCATCATCCCAACGGGGAGTAACCAAACAACGAGCCTTGATATTATTCCCGGGGGTAAAGGCATCCTCGAAATCAGTCGCCCGACAATCACTCTGTAAATAAGTTTCCACACCGGGCACCTGCCACTGGGAGAATGAACACCGGATGCCCTGTTCGTAACAAATTCCGGGGTCCTCCGTCGTCCATCCCCGCAAAGCGGCTTCCGCCCGCAGGAACCAGACCTCGGCAGCCGTCATCAGAATTGGTTTCGTCCGGACATTCACATAGATTTTCGACAAAGCGGAATAAAGCGTGTGGGCAAACATGGTTCCTTGACGGATTCCCCAGTACTGCCCTTTCAAGGGGATACGAACCGAATCCCGTCCCTCCCGATCCTGCAAAAGAACATCATCGGGACAAGGCTCGAAAAAAGCCTCCCGCCGGGGATCATCAAAACCATTCAGAATAGATTCCATGGACGCATTCATGTACACCTCGCCCCACACCCGGTTAATCTCGCCCAACGGGTTAGTATATTCATTGTCTGTCGTCACGGCCACCTGTTGCGCAGGTTCTTCAAAAACCCCGTGGGGATCAGCGAAAGCGTCCACGAACTCTTGCCGGGCTCTATCCGGATCGGCCATTGCCATCCGGATTGCCAGACGCAAACGCAACGAGTTGGCAAACCGAATCCACGATTCGACCTTGCCATCCAACAACAAGTCGAAACGGGAAAATTCAGGCGTGTAGCCAGCTAAATTCACGTGATTTTCCAGTATTCCCACCGCCGTTTTCAAATCATCCAGAAAACGATAATAAACATCTTGTTGCGAATCCGGCAGGTATATCATTTTTTTATTTCCGAAACTCGTGTAAATGACAGGACCATAATAATCAGAGACCCGATGCATCACTTCCACTTTCAATATTTCAGTGACAGCATAGACGGCAGGGTATTTTAACCGGGTAGAATCCTCCAGTCGTTTAATCTGGGGCATGATGTAAGCGTAGGTATTCTCCCACAACGTCCCGTTCCACCCGTCTTGCAGATTATAATCGGAGTTATGACTTCCACCGTTTAGAGGTTTGTAATCGTGCATGTACCCGCTAAACATATCGGCACTCAGATTCTGCATCAACTGATAAGGCCAATTCTTCCCCTTCCCGTAATCATAATTAAAATAAATCCCTTGCTGAATCACGTTTAACGGTATGCCCAGGTGATTCAGATCGACTTGCATATCCTCATCCGTGATTCCCGTATTATCCGTGTTCAAGTCCCTGAAACGTCCCGTGCAAGAGACGAACATCAACCCCATTATCATGTAGATTAAACCTCTCATTCTTTCTTCCAATTAAAACATAACACGTAAACTGAATCCCATACTTCTCGTGGTGGGCATCCCGTACACTTCTATCGCTTGGTTATCATTCCCCGTGGAAAGAATCAGATCCGGGTCAAAAGGCGCTTTCTTGTATATAAAAAACAAATTTCGGGCAGTAAAAGCCAGTTGAACATCCCGGAAAAACTTCGTTGCCTCCATCCAGTGCTTGGGGAAGGTATAGCCCAAAGCCAACTCCCGCAAACGGAAATTAGTGGCATCATACATATAATATTCCGTCACCCCAGCACGCCCCCCGACGATAGACTTGTAGAACCCTTTCACGTTAGTAATCTTCTCTCCTTCCAGCATCACGTACCCCCTGTCCCGTGCATCCCCAGTAACTTTTGTCACCCCGTACATATCCATGTCGGCCTGTGTCTGCGACAACACTTTACCCCCGTACCGACCATCTATCAGCAAGCTCAACACCAATCCCTTCCAAGAGAAAGTGTTCGTCCATCCCAACGTGAAATTCGGATTAGCATTTCCCACTTTCACCGTGTTCCCATCTCCTTCAATCATCGGCAATCCCTGATGTTCTCCATCCGTCTCGTAAAGAATTTTCCCGTCAGCATCCCGCTTGAATGCCTTACCGTATATATCCCCGAAAGACCCTCCTTTCTTCAATTTCATCGCGTAACTGGATGAAAAACCATAAGGCCCGTATTGAAACACGGGTAACTCGGCGTGCAAACGAACCACTTTATTCTTGTTGAAAGCGTAATTTATTCCTGTTTTCCAACTGAAATTTTTAATCTCAACCGGAGTACCCTCAATCATCAGCTCGACACCTGTATTCTGAATATTTCCAGCATTCACGTAACGATAGGCATACTCGTCGCCATCTTTTGCCGGTAATTTGAAAAACTGATTCTTGGTATGCGTCTGATAATAGGTAAAGTCAACGTGCAGGCGAGAACCAAAGAATTTCCATTCCGTTCCCACCTCCATTGACAAGCTCATCTCCGGTTTCATCTCTTCAAAAGGAGCCGCATCCGATGCCTGTATTCCCCCACCGGCCAGAACGTGAGCCACGGGATTCGTGATATACAAAGGAATGTCATTTCCCACCTTACTCCACGTGGCCCGCACCTTACCACTCGTCACCTGTTCGGGTAATTTCAGCACCCGGTTCACCAACCAGGAAAAACCAACGGACGGATAGAAAAAGCCTCTCGATTCCCTGGTCGTGTACGCTAAAGTAGAACTCCAGTCATTCCGGGCTGAAACATCCAGAAATAGATAATCTCGAAACCCTACTTGTGCCGTGACAAACAATGACTGCATCTCCCGGACGGCATCAATCTGCTCTGAAATATAGGCAGATGTATTCATGTTTATGTTCGCTATATTAAACACGTTAGCAAATTTCAAAGAGGCGGTCTTCGAATCGTATCGAAGTTCATTGACTTTTTTCCGGTTAATACTGGCCCCTAAAGATACATCCAGCGAAAAGTCATTAAACTTTCCTTTATAAGTTCCAATCACATCCCCGTACGTTTGCACCTGTTCGTTCCCGGAATCTATATAACGCCCGTTATCTCCTGCCAGCGCAGGAGCCGTCGAGGCATAATATTTTTGACGGAATTTATCGTTCACGTAATCCACGTTTCCACGGGCCTGAACTGAAAAACAATTTGTAATTTTCAAGTTCAATGCGAGGGAAACAATAGCCCGTATTCGTTGCTCCCGGCTCGTGATCCGCTCCTGTATCCAATATGGATTCTGCTCGAAATCCTCTGTCGGGGCATGCCAATTCTGCACGTTCAAATGCCGTTCTTCATTCCATACTTCAAAATGTTCTTTATATTCGGTTATATCCATTCCCCGGGGAAAACGATACAGACCCACTAACGGGTTCATGTAGAATCCTCCCGGAACAGGACGATTTTTCACGTGTTGGCTCAATAGATTTACATTCCCGTCTATTTTCAAACGCCCCTCGTAAAATGTCGCCGTTTCCCGCAGATTAATATTGTGTTTTGACAACTTATGATTCTCCAAAATCCCTTTCCCCGTGGTATTAGCATACGAGAAATAAGTTTGCACTCGCTCATTCCCAGTCATGAAGGACAAAGAGTGAATCGCTGTTACTCCCGTCCGGAAAAAAGAGGGTATCGGATTACCCGTGGCTATATTCTCTCGCTCTCCCCAACTCTCGATTTCATCGCTCATCCCGTAATGATTCTGCAACTTCGGTAACATCATCGCCTTATCAAAAACCACGCTGGAAGTAAAAGAAACCTCTTGTTTCCCGACCGATCCTTTCTTCGTGGTAATCAAAATAACCCCGTTGGCAGCCTGTGTCCCGTAAAGGGCCGCGGCCGGGGCCCCTTTCAAGATGCTGATACTCTCTACATCTTCCGGGTTCAAATTAGAAATTCCATCTCCGGCATCCCGATTTCCCGCATCAGCCGTTCCCCCGATAGCCGTGTAAGGTTGTTCACTGCTTTCGTTCAACATCGGTACCCCGTCAATCACGTACAACGGTTGATTATTCCCAGCCACGGATCGACTTCCCCGCATCACGACTTTCACTGAGCCACCCATTCCCGAAGAACTCCGGTTCACTTGCATTCCGGCCACTTTTCCCATCAACGCCACGATCATGTTCGGATCTTTCACCTGGACTAACTCATTCTTGTTCACCTGAACAGCGGCGTAAGACAAGGCCGATTCTTTCTTTTGCAATCCCAATGCCGTCACGATCACGTCATCCAAAAGAATATAATCATGCTCCAACGTGATCACTAAATCGGTTCTCCCGTCAATCGGGATGATCTGGGTTCGATAGCCAACAAAAGAGACGATCAACGTTCCATGCAAATCTACCTCAAGCGAGAATTTCCCTTCTCGATCGGTAGTTACCCCGTTCATCGTTCCTTTTTCAATAATATTGACCCCGGCTATCGCCTCGCCTTGTACATCATACACGACTCCTGTTACAACAGCACATTTTTCATTCCGAGCCAATGAATCAATTCCCCGTACCACGGCAAACAGTCTTCCACCCTGTACAGATAATAAACAAAGCAAAAGAACAAATACACGCACACACATCGTAATTAGTTTATAAAGTCCGTAAAGTTCATAAAGTCAAAAGTTTTTGGTATCCTTCAGACTATTTATTGGCAACAATGCCATCATGAACAAATCATCCACAAGGATTCACAAACTTTACAGACCTTATAAACTTTATAAACCTTACGAACTTTACGGACTTTCCTGTTATTTCAATCCTCTCTTATGCAACAAAGGATCTTCCGATGGCTCCTGACCACGGAATTTGATATACTGCTGCATAGGGTCAGCATATCCGCCTTCTGACAGAACATATTTTCTAAACTTGGCTGCCAACTCTTTGTTATAAATATCCCCAGAAGATTTGAAAGCTTGGAAAGCGTCAGCGTCCAACACTTCGGCCCAGAGATACACGTAATATCCGGCACTGTAACCGCCATCAAAAATATGAGAGAAATACGTGGAACGATAGCGAGGTAATATCTCTTTGATCAAACCGTATTTATCCATAGAGGCTTTCTCGAAAGCGTTCACGTCAAAATCTTTCACTTCTGTATTAGAGTACCAATCCATATCCAGTAAAGCCGCTGCCACGTATTCTACCGTCGCAAATCCCTGATTAAAATGTCCGCTCTCCTGAATCTTCTGGATTAACGCGTCCGGCATAGTCTCGCCAGTCTGGTAATGTTTTGCATACATTTTCAACACTTCCGGTTCACTCGCCCAATTCTCCATCACCTGCGACGGTAACTCTACCATATCGTGAGGAATCGTACCCGCAATCCGCTGGTAATCGCCACGAGTAAAGAATCCGTGCAAGGCGTGTCCGAATTCATGGAACATCGTTTCCGTGTCATCCCAACTCAACAAAACGGGAGCATCCCCCACGGCCGGAGAGAAATTATAAACCACAGAAACTAATGGCATTTCTTCCTGTCCGTTCACTTTCGTGTAGTGACGGAATTCGGTCATCCATGCTCCTGCTGACTTGCTGGCACGAGTGTAATAATCCAAATACAAAATTCCGAGAGAAGTTCCGTCAACATCTTTCACCTCGTAAGTTTCCACTTGCGGGTGATATAACGGAATATCCGTTCTTTTATGCATGGTGATTCCATATAATTTATTGGCAACCGCAAACATTCCATCCCGCACGTTTTCCAATTTCAGATAAGGAGCCATCTCGGATTCGTCCAGATCATATTTCTGTTTCCGCAATTTCTCCGCGTAATACCACCAATCCCAACTTTCCAGTTTAGACGTCATCCCCTCTTTCGTGGCAATAGCTTGCATTTCAGCCAATTCCTGTTTGGCAACTTTCAATGCTGGTTCCCACACACGTCCCATGAAATCATAGATAGCCTTCGGGGTTTTGGCCATGTTCACATCTACCACGTAAGCGGCATAAGTGTCAAATCCCAACAATTTAGCTTTTTCCGTTCTCAAGTTCACCATTTTAGCTAACACGGCCTTGTTGTCATTAGCATTGTCATTATTCCCGCGCATATAATATCCCTTGTATAACTTCTCCCGCAAATCACGATTTTGGGCATACGTCAGGAAAGGAATCATACTTGGTTTTTGAACCGTGAAAACCCATTTACCTTCCATGCCCCGGTCTTTAGCCTCGGCCGCAGCGGCGGCAATAGAAGTTTCCGGAAGTCCGGCCAAGTCTTTCTCGTTATCAACAACCAACGTGAAAGCATTTGTCTCTTTCAATAGGTTATCACCATATTGTAAACTCAATTTAGCCAACTCACCATTAATCTGCATCATCTTAGCCTTATCGGCATCATTCAGATTCGCACCACCACGCACGAAATCATTGTAATACAGTTCCAACGTACGCAAAGCCAGAGCATCCAATCCCAAAGTCTCCCGTTTGTCGTACAATGCCTTGATCCGAGCAAACAATTTAGGATTCATGTTAATCTCATCCCCGTGGGCTGTTACGGCAGGACTGATTTCCATGGCTAATTGTTGCATTTCATCATTCTTCATCGCCTCGTACAGGTTAAAGAATATCGATGAGGTCTGATTCAGCAACTCCCCGGCTTTATCAAGAGCCACGATCGTGTTCTCGAAAGTCGGTTCTTCCGGGTTATTCACGATAGCCTCAATTTCTGCCTTGTGTTGTTTCATACCTTCCTCGAAAGCCGGCTTGTAATCCGCCGGTTTTATCTTATCAAAAGGCGGAGCTTGAAACGGGGTTTCAAACTTCTGCATTAACGGGTTGTTTACCTGCTTAGCTCCATCCTTACAAGACGTTACTAATGCGGTAACACTCAAAAGTAATATAACGCTCTTTTTCATGAATAAAGTAATTTATATTTAAGTATATTTCTCCCCACGTCCACAAAAACAAGGTAAAGATATAGATTATCCGCTACAAAGCATTCGTTTTGCCGGTAAAAGATTATTTTTAGTGTATGCAAAATTTTAATTAACTTCGCCACCAAAGTAAAAATACCAAAATTAATCAGATATGATAAAACATTCGTTCTTATGCATGGTCATCCTGCTTGTTTCTATCAGCACGGCCGTGTTTGCACAAAAAGGCGGACCTCGTTCCGGCTACAACTTTACAACAGTCGTTGACTTGAAAACGACCCCGGTGAAGAATCAACAAAGCGTGGGAACCTGCTGGGACTACGCAACTCTCTCATTCTTAGAATCAGAATTACTGCGCAAAGGCAAACCTGTCTATGATCTCGCAGAACTTTACGTGGCTAAAAACGCCTACTTCGAGAAAGGATTACGTTACGTTCAATTCCACGGGAAGACAAACTTCAGCGAGGGAGGACAAGCTCATGACGTAATAGATATGATCAAAAAGTACGGAATTGTTCCGGAAGAAGTATATACCGGATTGCAATACGGACGAGACTTTCACATTCATGCAGAAATGGTGGCTGCTTTGCAAGGAATCCTTGACGCCGTGAACAAAAATCCGAACCGACAGATTACTCCCGTGTGGACAAAAGGTTTCATGAGATATATCGAGGCTTATCTGGGTGACACCCCGGAAACATTCACTTACGAGGGCAAGGAATATACCCCGCAAAGTTTTGCGGCATCCCTAGATCTAAACTTAAATGATTACGTGGAATTGACTTCTTTCCAGATGTACCCTTTCTACGAAGAGGTGGAACTCACAATTCCCGATAACTGGATGCACGCCCGTTACTACAATCTACCGATTGACGAGTTAATGGAAGTGATGAACAACGCCTTGAAAAACGGTTACTCCATATGCTGGGATGGAGACGTAAGTCACAACGGTTTCAGCCACCCGAACGGGTTGGCCATTCTCCCGACCAATAACCCGGAGGAAATGATCAATGCCGAGATCGACAAGTGGACCACACTTAGCGCAAAAGATCGGGAACGTAAAATGCAGTCTTTCGAATCTCCCGTACCGGAAATGAGAGTAGATGACAACAAACGTCAATTTACTTTTAACAACCGCCAGACAACAGATGATCACTTGATGCACATCACCGGAATGCTAAAGGATCAGAACGGAACGATCTATTATAAGACCAAAAATTCTTGGGGAGAAGATCGTAACCCGTTCGGTGGTTATCTTTATATGTCCGAACCATTCTGTCGCTTGCAAACCGTGGCAATCATGGTTCACAAAGATGCTATTCCGAAAGCAATACGTAAGAAATTAGGATTATAATAAGAAATGAAAAAACAGCATCAAAACCGATGCTGTTTTTTTATTATCGTTAAAACGAATTATCATCCGCTATCGACATGAATTTCTTACGAATCCACTGAGAAATCTTCGTTGTGATCTCCGGACCGGAATAAGGAATAAACTCTTCATACATATCCGCCTGTTCGAAATTATCAATTCCCACGGACAGAACCTCGATTCCTCTCTTCTTTCCTTCCCGCACAACCTCCCACACGTGTTCACGGGCATCCTCCCCGTCATATCCCGTGGCTGAGGGAGCCCCGTCGGAAATCATGAAGAACAATTTATTCTTGGCATCCGACTTGAACTTATCAAAACAATACAGCATGGCATACCCGTCAGCATTGGCATTTAACGCTTGTTGAGAAAACAGTTTTCCTAGTTGCAGTTTTTCGCCCCGATCGTGGAAACGAATAATCTCGATGCCCTCATCTCCACAGCGATGCCCGTATATCGAGTAATACACCACGTTCGGATACTTGTTGAAAGCCAAGGCTAACGCAGAAGAGATCACAATTTGCGTGGAAATCTTGTCTCCCGTACACATCGAACCAGACAAATCCAAAAGGATAACCACTTCGAGTATAGCCGAAGGAGCCATTACTTCCTCGAAAAATATATTCCGGTTATATCGGGATTGATACAATTCATCCTCATCCAATTCCCCAGAATCCTGCTCGTAGATCACCCGGGTTCGATCCATTTTCCCGGAGAACATGGCCAGACTCAACTGTATTTTGGCCACCAGTTCCTTTGCCCGGTTCAATAAATCATCCGAAATTTCGGCCACATCAGCCTCGAACTCCTCGATACGGTCACAAATTCCCAATGTTCCCTTCCATTCCAGCTTTGACCGTTCCGGGCTCACGTATAACTGGGTCGAAAAAACAGGCTCTTGATTCAACGTTTTCCGCAAATCACGAATAACGGATTCAGCCATTTTAATCTGCTTATCCGTCTTGAAATCCTCGATACCCTTCATCGCCTTCTTCATCTCCTGTAAAAAGAAATGATCCGGACATATCTCCTTTTCTTGAAACAACTCGGTCAACATTCCCGCATACCAAACAACCTCCTTGTAAGTCAATTCCC